>CAZOXC010000355.1:0-4372 GCA_964583205.1 uncultured Pirellulaceae bacterium
TTTCAATGTCATACAGCGCGTTGCCCGCATTGAGCAGGAAGTTGACGACGTAGGGGCTCTGCGGGTCGTCTTTGATGGCTTTGTCGGCTCGTTCGAATGCGCCGATGAAGTCGCCCTCAGCGAGTCCGATTCGGCACAACCAGTGATGGGCTTCAATCGAGTACTGGTTGTCTGCGGCGACTACGAATTCCAGCCATTCAGTTGCCGGCTCGAACAACTCAGCTCGAAAGTAAAAGCGCCCAGCCTTGATTGCAGATTCATCGGCCAGATCGGACTGTTCAAAATCGTTAGCTAATTTCGCGTACAAACCAGCGGCTTCTTCAAAGCGACTTTGCCTTAAAATGCAGAACGCTTGATTGAATAGCGCTTTTTCTGGCAAGGGAAATTCTGGATCATTAAAGAGGGCCTCGAACTCAGATTCTGCAGTGCGATAAATAGATTGCGCTTTTTCAAGTTCGCCTACATTCTCAGCGGCCATTGCCAGATCTATTTTTAGATTGGGTTGGTCGAGCCGGACCTGATCGATCCAGCCGCCTTCAGGATAATCTGTCACATATTGTTGATAGGCGGTGGCGGAGTTTTCCAGCTCACCAATCTCCTGTAATCGCACAGCCCGGAAGTAAAGTGCTTTCTCGCGGAATTCGGAGCCTGAATGTTGCTCGATCAATTCAAGCTGAGTGGCGAGTGAATCCTTCAAATCGCCCTTGGCATATTCAGCTTCGCCCAGAAAGAAGAGTGCCTGGGGGATCAATCCATCGCCTTGAAATTTCTTCTGCATCTCGCGAAAAGTTGCAATGGAATTTTCCAGGTGAGAATTTCGGGTCGTTGGATCATCGCTTAATCGACCCAATTCGTATTGGCTGAAACCCTTCCACAGATAAGTTTCATTCAGAAAGTCGAAGTTGCTATCGCGGTTTGCGATTGCAATGGTTTTGTCAAAGGAGTCAACGGCTCCCGAGTAGTCCTTGATCTTCGACTGACAGATTCCAAGATAGTATTGAGCCTTCGTGGTCAACGCTGTATCGGGGAACTCTTCAAGCAGCTTCTGCCATTCAACGGCAGCAAGTTTAAACTCCTGCGAATTCTGCAGGTTGGCGGCGGTGTCTTGTATTTGCCTGGCCTTCAATGGAATCCCATCTTCGTCTTGCGCTGCGATGAATGATGGGCATCCTAATGAAACTGCCAATGCCAGAAGCAAGCAGAGTTTGCCGGGTGCGAATGTCGTATTAGTTTTCAGCATTCGAATTGAATCCTTATTCGTTGAATTCGAGTCGGTGAATTCTATTTTCGCGAAGCGCCAAGTCGTTTCGTCGAATTAATCAGAAATTCAGTCTATACAGGCCAATCTTGGCAGGAAAGTGATTGAGGAATTCGAATGAGTGATTTAGAAGATTTGCTGTTTTAAACTGGTGGAAGATTGCCGGACATCTTTTTCGTATGAGTCGTAATGTTTCTGCAAATTGAAAAAGCCTGTCAAATTTCTGCTGTCAGCGGACGTTTGGGTCTGAGATATTTAACTTGACTATTTAGCTGGGGTTTCGAGTTGATTTGACAATTCGGATGTCCCGTTCAAACCGTCCAGTTTCATACCGGTCGCTTCGGACCAGTCAGGTTAATGGCTGCCTGACCACCGGACCGAAAAGCAACTGGGGGAATTCGCAACCCTTTACATAGTAGAAGACACGCCGAAAGTCTGAGGATCTTTCAGTCAGAATCGACTCCGAAATACCGTTGTTTTCTCAATAATTGCAGGGGAATTGGCCCGTTTTTTGCGTTAATTCATGTTCCAGCGGCAATTTGCCGCCCAAAAATGGCTAGAATACAATGTGGACTGAAATTTTGAGGTCCAATCGGGCCCGTGATTCGCGGTCTGATATCTCAAAAAGCAATCCAAGTCTCAGTTTGGGGCTGCGCAGTTGTGAATTGGCAGTTTTCAGGCTCGTGGTTGGACAATAGAAGCCAAAAATTCTGTTGCTGAGCAGCCAACGATACTGCAAGTCAGCAAGTCAAAACAGCGAATCGAAAATAAGTATCGCAAGACAATTAACCTGTACCTTTGCGGAGTCAGTTATGGCCGGCATGTGGAAATCTCTATTTCAAAATCAATCTCGTAAGAGCCCTGCGCAAAGTCGCTGGGGTATTACTCTGATCGAGCTAATGATCGCGGTGGCTTTGACTACGATTATTCTGGGGGCCATGATCGCCGTATTTCGGTTTTCCAGCCAGGAAATTTCCAAAGGTCGGGCCACGTTGGAGATGGCTTCGCAGTTACGGATCGCTGCTGAATTGATGCGATCTGATCTTGAGAATGTGACAGTACCGCTGCGGCCCTGGGCAACGGATTCCAATGCCAATGGCTACTTCGAGTACGTGGAAGGTCCCGACTCGGATCGCTACGAGTTCATTACTAACGACGCCGGCGTAGCTGATGTTGTTGATGTTGGTGCCTCAATGAGCGATTCGCGAGTTAACGGTGCCAGTTATCTGGGCGATCATGATGACATTCTGGCGATGACAATTCGTAGTAAATCGCGACCCTTCAAAGGCCGTTTCAATGGCGCGACTATTGAATCTTATGTGGCTGAGGTCGTCTGGTGGACGGTTCGCGAGGACGCGGCCAGAGCCGTCGATATCGACGGTGAAGTAGATTTTGTCGACCATATCAAACTTTATCGACGATTATTGTTGGTCCGCCCTGACTTGAGCACAGCGGAAACAAATATCGCCGATTTTTACGACAACAACGATGTTTCTGTACGGCCTCGCGGTGGAGCATTGGTGACGAATTCGCTAGGTGACTTGGCCAAGCGTGAAAACCGTTTCGCGCACGACGCCGGTACTTTTCCTCATGCCTTCATGCGAAACGTGATTAACGTTCGTCCGCTGACTGGCGAGTTTCAAGGCACAGATATCATGTTAACGAATGTTGCTGCATTCGATATCAAAGTGTTCTCGCCTAATGCTCTGGTCAACGAATTCATCGATCAGGTTGTCGATTCCAACGACCCAGGTTTTGATTCCACTGTGGGTTCGAACGAAGGCGCCTACGTTGATCTTGGTTTCAATATGAATCCAGCCAATTCGGCAATGGAGCTGTTTGCCAGTAATGCCTGGTTTGCGGGTAACCCGGACATCAATTCTCAAATGGACGCGTTTATCGGCAATGTCGGTTCCGGCAACCTGGGTCGAACCTGGTGTACTTGGTCGCCTCACTACGAATACGATGGCATCAATCAGGAACTGACGACGGTAAACTCGTTGCCTACAGATACGATCGTCGACCAGGCAACTGATGGAATAGACAACAACAACCGGTTCGGTCCCGACGACGATTCGGAGCGCGAAACCAAGCCTCCCTATCCATACAAAATTCGATCTATACAAATTGCCATTCGCATGATCGATAAGAACTCGGGGCAATCTCGTCAAATGACCGTTCGCCACAGTGGTGTTCCTGAATAACGTCGTTGGCGAAATGGTGTAGCCCATTTTGACCGCATTATTATTGGCATGCCCGGATAACAAGCATGCCCAGATGTTGGCTGGAATGCCTTGATTATCTGGCTCATGGTCTCTTCAAGCCTGTCTGGATTCGCGTCTGAATCTACCGATCTGAATACTCTCAATCGGTAGTGAACCCATCCAGTGGTGGTTTGGGTCAAGTTTGCCGGTTGGGTTGACTTGAATCGGTGTTCTTGGCTTACCGATAGCGCCATTTTGAATTCACGATTGGATTCCTCTCCATGTTTTGTACGACAAATAGAGTCGTACGTACATTTTTGACAGGACATATCTGAGTGTCGTCAAATTCAGCTGAGAACGAAAAGGGCTACCTGAAACTGGTCCTTGATAACGCGCGGAAGCGTGTCTGGGTTTGGGCTGCGCCAATTTTGATCTGTCTGGTGCTCTCTACTCTCTACGCAATCATGAGTCGTGGCTCGTGGAAAGCGATACAGGTATTCGCTGTGCGTGAAGAGATGATCAACGACAACTTCAAGATTGGTCGGTTTGATTCACTTGATTCGATGAAGACCGCTCAGGAGTCGATCACCGAAGTGGCTCGAAGCGTGGCAGTTTGTCAACGAGCGTTGGAGCAGGTAGGCGAGTCTACCAGCCCGAGTTCGATCGAAGACTTACAGGCGACGATTGAGTTCGCAGCTCCCAATGGTGCAGAATTTGGAAAAACTGAAATTCTCCTGATGGGTGTCAAAGCCAAGACGGCAGATGAGGCCAAGAGTCTTATCGAGGCGTTGTTTGAGGAGCTGGAAACCGAGTTGCGTACAATTCGTAGAACTCGAGCCGACAGTATGGTGTTGGAAGCAGAGTTGGCATCCAAGGTTGCCAGGAGTCAGTTGGATCTAGTAGCCACCGA
>CAZOXC010000356.1:0-4365 GCA_964583205.1 uncultured Pirellulaceae bacterium
CTTAACCTCGCGTGCTTAATCAACGTCGCAAAGAGGTTTTGAAAGGCCCTCTAATAAATAGACAGGCTCGCAGGTTCACGACCTTTTCCGGTTGGCGTTCTAAATTCGAATCGCCAATCAGGAGAGCGACGATCACATCGCCGGTAGATTGGATTTACTTCGCCTTGAAACGATGCAAGCCTTGTGGAGCATCAAAGGCTTTTCCGTCAGAGAATTTTACGATCCTCATCTGCGGGCTTGCGTTGTAGACAATGTAGGTTCGTTCGCCCTTTTTAACAAATGAAACGGCGGTCGGACAATCGGCTCGAGTTGTCGCATCGTAATAGCCGAGCGATTTCAGTGCTGCAATCCACTGAGTCGTGTGAACTTTGGTTTCACCGAATTCACTTTCGAAATCACCGCCAGCGTGATATCGCTTTTCCGCATCCGCTGCGTCAGCGAACGCAAGATGCTCGTATATAAGGTCTTGCCATGTCGTGAGCTGTTCCGGATCTCCTTCAAAACCAGCGTTGTGGAAACGTTGATTAGCGGTCAGCAAGCTTTCGAAATTTCGCCGAACATAGTCCGTGTCTCGGGCAAGATAAAGCGAGCCACCGTTCAGAGGCAGGAAGTTGATCCCGTGAATCTCTTCAGGGTTGGCAGTCCACCAGGTTCCAAACGTTCCGCCATCGCCCCAGACTATACCGACGCAAGGAGATTCAAAACCATCGGGAAAGACCTCGCCATCATTATCGAACCAATAATGCCTAATCGCTTCGGCTTCGGTCGCATGCCAGTAGATTCCGAGATCTCTAATCCGCGAATTCCCGATCGCTTCGCCGTACATGATTAACGAAGTCGCAAAGTTCATCGATTCCGAAGACGACTCCTGGTTGTTGCCCGAGGCGAAACTTGCGTTGCCGGACGCCCACGAATGACCTGCATAGGGATCAAAGAAACGCATCCAGGGAAACCGCTGGTCGGTGCGGTCGTCGTTGGCACAATTCCGTATCAGAAGCTCGATCATCCCGCCGTAGTTCTCGGGGCGCACCCAATCCGGATCGTATTGGGCGATCGTCGCCGCGGCCTTGATGAAATAACTGTAGTGAAAATGATGGTCGTTCAAAATGTCGGCCGACCCATAGCTGTCGGGATAACCGATCAGCGTGTTCCACGGTGCGTGATAATAAAAGAAACGGTCAGTATCCGTCGCATCAAACCATGATTCCAAACGGCTTTGCAGAATCTTCACCAGTTCCTGACTGATCGTGTCTTTGCCGATCTGATTCGCAATCTGAATGACTTCGGAGATCTTGCCAAGTTCCTTGCCATTCCAATAGGTGTCTTCTCTTTGGAAAGTCTGTTCTCGAGTTGTCAATTCTCTGAAGTATTCGTCGACCATCGGACCGAGCGTCGCTTTCGATTGTTCCGCAGTTGGCAGCGCCGGCAAGACGCCCAGAAACGGAGTCGAAGTGGTAAACGAATCGCCAAATTGAACTTTCATTTTTCCGCGAGGACTAACGAATTCAATATCGGTCAATTTGCTGCGGTCTACGAGGTTCAAGTGCTGATGCCGGTAGAGTGCCATCGGGACTCTGGATTCCTCGCCTTCCTTGACGATCGTCGTCACCGAGAAGTTTGTTTCGACGCAAGCCGATTTGGGGTGATACTGATAGTCGATCCTGGTTTCATTGACGAAGGCGAAGGCGAACTGCTGGAACTGCTTGACGGTTTTGGCATTCGCGTCCGGCAAAACGGCAACAGAAAAGTAGTCTTTGCCGACCAAGTCAGAGGTCAGCTCGTCGATGTCGCTGTCTTTTGGCAACCAGGTTGCGCCTGTTGGTGCAAACAGACCGTAATGTGTTCGGTTGACGGTCACACCAACAACATTCTCGTCACGGTAAAAAACTCTGGCCGTGCCGGTCGCTTCTTTCGGCGTTTCAATAACGGCCGCAACAGGACGAGTTTCGATTGCACCCTGCTGTCCAGGAAATCTTATCCCGTCATCTATCGGAAGCTCAATTGAACTTGATTCCAGATCCAACTGAACTTGTCCTTCACCAAACACTTTCCAAAACTCGAGTGTGACGGTACCGTTCTTGAAATCCTGTTTATCGCCACCACTGAGCTTCTCGTCCAATGCATGGGATTGGTCTGAATACGTTTCCCACGACAATTCAACTGGATCAGTTGCCATCAAGGCGAACATTTCGACTCGGTCGTTTTTTCCATCACCGTCAAAGTCGTACCGAATTCTTACTTTTGAACCGACACCGACCTGAGTGCCGGCATTGACGGCCAGCGAGAACTTTCCGTCGGCTTGATTGTGTTTGCCGTTGATGTCGCTCAGTTTGAAGACGATCGGTTCATCTGGTTGATTGTGTCGATTGAAATTGGCTTTTGAAAATTTGATGTGGGCAGGCAGATCGCTTTCTCGCTCGAAATACACAAACGGCAGTCCGTGTCCGAAGGTAGCGCGAAGAATATCTGTGTTTGATTTCCACCGTGCGGTGATCGCCCAATCAGATTGCCCGTCCAGAACGGTGTTGGCAGCCAGCATGCCTTCGAGTCCAACGGTCATGCTTTCTCGATAGGGAAACTTATAGCTGCTTGCTTTTTGAAAAAGTTTGCCTTGATTGCTGGAGTCAGTCAATTCAACGAACGGGTTGTATCCCAGGGCCAAACCTGACTCGCTCGCTTTGACTGCCAACGGGTGTGAGAACATCGCCAGCGAATGAGGTGAATTCGACGGCCAGACAAGTGACGAGCACCAATCGTTGGTCGGCGCCGGCGATTCGATTCGCTCACTGACCAGTGGTTCGGCTTTCATTATTCGCCTTGGGCTGCCATCGGTATTGGGAGGCAGATCAGTACGATAAGTCCCTTTCCCAACGCTGACAGTTTGAGCCACAACCGCGTCGCCGGAAAGCAGCGCCAGAAATCCGAACAATGCAGGCGCGATCCAACCAAGCGCAAATCGCCAAGCCAGTCGACCAGTCAAGCAACGGTTTTGAAGTTTTACCATTAGTCGATTCTCACGATTGATACAGCGTATCTTGCAGTCAGATTATATCCGAATACACAGCACCGATCAGTCGCGACTCAGGTTACAAAAACTCCATTTGTCGAAATCTGACCGTTCTCGATCGAATTCTATTTTCGTCGCCAATGAACTTCACAGATTGGCACGCCCCATTCGTCTCTTTTCAGTTTGCGGCTTTTATTACTTTGGTCACCATCATCGGATTTGCGAACATGAATACCGACAACCTTAACTGCATGGATGTTCTCCCGCCTGTTATTCCAAACTTCCGAGATACCGACCAACATTTGCTTGAGAAGTCAAGTCATCAGGAACGATCAGCTCGTTGTTGCTTGACTTGGCCAGTGGTTTTGTGGTGAAACCTTGAATCGCGACTCAGAAAGAAAGGATGGTTCGACTATACACCCAGAAAGCACATTCTGGGAAGTCAATCTTGTGATGTTAAAAATGGTCGATCGAAGTGACCGAAGCCGTATTGAAGCTGGCTGGTCGCGGATTGTCCGAACGTCAACTAACCGTCTTTTACATGCTGGTCCGAAAATCCCAAATCATTTTGGCTTCGGTCGGCGCTGATTGCTCCAAGCTAGCCTTGAATTTGATTTCGCTGATACCAATTGGCTGTTCAGAAGAAACACGAGGAATATTATTGACGTCAAAGAACGCAAGGGATTCGATGGCAAGTTGTTCATCGAAAGTCACCGTTCTCGCCTCACTCCAATCTGCGCCAAGTGATTGGATACAAATTTGATCTAACTTCAAACGCAAATCGTCGTTGTCATCGAGTTTGCCTTGTATTTCGTCCCAAAGAGAACCGAGCGACAGACCATTTGGAACTCTGTCAACAAATACAGACGCTACAAAAGCCTCCGTTTGATTTGGCGGATAAACTTGTTCGTACGAAAAGTAGTGAGAACGTCGCCTGCCACTCGTGCTTTTGACTTCTAGTCGTCGCAAACCAAAGTTGAAGTCGTAGGTGTCGGTATCTTCAGTTCTCCAAGCATCGACCATTGCCGCAAAATTGTGCGACTGTCGAACTACGAACAGTTCTGCCCAAAGAGCTTGAACCGTCTTTGTTGGCGGGCGTGACATTGCAGAGAATAAGAAGCAAAGATGGTTAACGAAATTGGCGATTTCGATCTCGGACGGAGCAGCGGAGAGACGGCTCAATACGACCTCCATCGTGTCCAAAAAGAATGTTTGCGTTTCCGACTCGTCACTTACGCATCGAACTATGGAAAATGTATCGTCAATAGCTTCGTTCGACGCGGTCGAAATTCTGCATCTAATATCATGATTGACATGCAAATTCTGCAATTGCAAGCCCGGTGCCTTCACGCCTGATG
>CAZOXC010000357.1:0-4358 GCA_964583205.1 uncultured Pirellulaceae bacterium
GATAAGGACATGATAAAACCAATAATTAAATCGCGTAAACTTGCAGCCATGGCTCGTCGAGCCCAGCTTATGTCAACTCAATCGACCAAAACCGAACTCACGGCGGACACGATTGCTGCCATGCAATTGAGCATGGTTCCCGGTGTCGGTCCGCGTTGCTTTCAAAATCTGATCGATCGATTCGGTTCGCCGGAAGAAGCGGTGTGCGGCGGGACGTCGGACTTGATGGACATTCCCGGAATCGGCCAGAAGCTTGCGGCCCAGATTCGTCAGGCCAGTTCGATTGATGTTGGTGAAGAGGTCGAGCGTTGTCAGAAGCACAACATCCGCCTGTTGCCTCGTCACGATTCGCACTATCCGACTCGGCTTACCGAGATCGACGATTGTCCGGTCCTGCTTTATTCACGAGGCAACTTGATTCCTGCGGACTCGATGGCGATCGCGATTGTGGGAACTCGCCATGCGACTTCTTATGGTAAGGAGCAAGCGCGCCGGCTTGCACACGGGTTGGCGATGGCCGGATTCACGATCGTTTCCGGATTGGCTCGAGGCATTGATGCGGCCGCGCATCAGGGAGCATTGGAAGCCAATGGTCGTACGATTGGTGTGCTGGGAAGTGGCTTGCTCAATATCTATCCCACCGAGCACGCTGAACTGGCGATGGATATTTCCCGCAGTGGCTGTGTGCTCACCGAGTCACCGACAAAAGCTTCTCCCAAGCCCGGATCTTTTCCTCGACGCAATCGCATCGTTACCGGAATGAGCCTGGGCGTGATCGTAGTCGAAGCGGGCGAGCGATCGGGGGCGTTGATTTCGGCCGGGCTGGCAATGGAACAGGGTCGCGAGGTGTTTGCCGTTCCAGGTCGCATCGACAATCGTATGTCGCGAGGCTGCCACAAATTGATTCGTGACGGCGCAAAGTTAATCGAGTCGATCGACGATGTGATCGAGGAGCTTGGTCCATTGGCAACACCCTTGCAAATCGACAAAGAAACGGTTGTGCACCATCCGGCCGAGCTCAAACTGACCGAACAGGAATCGAAAATTTTGAATTCGATCCAGTCGGAATCAACATCGATTGAGGATGTTGTTGTCGCGACCGGGCTACCCGTTCATCGAGTCCTTTCCACCATCAGTGTTTTGGAAATGCGCCGCCTGATTCGAAAAACCAGTGGCTCGAGCGTAGCCAGGATTTAAGTCCCGGTTCAGGATCACTTGTTGCCGATCGATTTGCGACAAAACGAAGTCTCGATTTGAGCTTGTTTGTCGGTTGAACCGACTCGAATAAAAACTGCCTATTTGTTACGATTGGTGCAGATTTATTTTTCGAGGTACCCGATGAGCGTTTCAACTGGCCAGGCTCTGCTGGCGCAACAACTTCAACACGATGAGCGAATTGCCGAAGCCAGGCGATTGATCCTGGAAGCGGTTGAAGATCACCGATCCAACCTGAATCAGGCTCAGGGTCCCAATCCTGACCTGGCAGCCGACTATCAAAAGGTGCTGGACGAATTTGGTGGTTTGCGAGGTGGCAACCTGTACTTTCCCTATCTGGCCAGCGGCATCGGTAACGGGCCTTATGTTGAACTTGGCGACGGCAGTGTGAAGCTTGACTTCATCACGGGTATCGGCGTGCATGGATTTGGCCATAGTGATCCTCGGCTGGTCAACGCTGGAATCGATGCGGCGATCAGCGACACGGTGATGCAGGGTAACTTGCAACAGCACTCGATCAATTACGAAGTTGTCAAACTGCTGGTCGAGACGGCTCGCGAATCGGGGTCCAACATTTCTCATTGCTTCCTGACTACCAGCGGCGCGATGGCCAATGAGAACGCGTTGAAAATTTCATTCCAAAAACATTTTCCAGCCAAACGAGTTTTCAGTTTTGAACACTGCTTTGCCGGGCGCACGTTGTCACTGGCCCAGGTAACGGACAAAGCTGCCTACCGAGTCGGATTGCCGGAGACAATCGCGGTCGACTATCTGCCTTTTTTCGACCAGCAGGATCCGCAGGGCAGTACGCGGAAAACCATCAACATGATGCGTGAATGTATTTCCCGTCATCCCGGCGACTACGCTTGCCTGTGGTTGGAATTGATTCAGGGCGAGGGCGGTTATTATCCCGGCAGTCGAGACTATTTCCGGTCGATTATCAACGAGGCTAAAAAAGCCGGCATGGCAGTGGTTGCAGATGAAGTGCAAACCTTTGGTCGCACGACTCGGCCATTCGCTTTTCAGCATTTTGAACTTGATGAACAAGTCGACATCGTCACTATCGGAAAGATCTTGCAAGTTTGCGCGACGTTGTACACCGAAGAGTATAAACCCAAACCCGGCCTGATCAGTCAAACGTTCAGTGGCAGTACCTGGGCCGTCCATGCTGCCAAAACGATTATCGAAAACTTGAAAGCGGATGGTAACTTTGGTCCCGATGGCAAAAACCAGAAACTGCACCAGCACTTTGTTGCAGGGATGCAGGCCGTTGGCGAAAAACATCCCGGCGCTATCAACGGGCCTCACGGCTGCGGCGGGATGGTGGCTTTTACTCCTTTCAAGGGCAAGTTGGACAAGGCCAAGGAGTTAATGGGCAAAATGTACGATAACGGTTTGATGTCGTTCATCGCCGGCAGCAAGCCGACTCGAATTCGCTTTTTGATGCCGATCGGAGCTGTCACCGAAGCCCACATCGACGAGGCTTGCCAGATTCTTGACAAATCAATCGCAGAAATGGAAGCCTGATTGGAATGCATGTTGTCCGACCGGTCACCAGCCAAGATATCGATCCACTCTTCGAATTAATTGCGCAGGCCACTCATGGCATGTCGACGCTGAATATCGAAAAGTCGGCGTTGCAGGACCGTGTTGAAAGTTCCGAATTTGTTTTTGCACGAACGAACGCTCGGCCCGAAGGGCAACCTTATGTTTTCGTCATGGAGAACACCAGCGACGGCGAAATTACGGGTACTTGCGCAGTCTATGCAAAGGTCGGTGGCTTCGAGCCTTTTTACGCTTACGAGATAAAAACGGAGCACAAGGTTTCTCGGGATGACGAGCTGGGCGTCGACATCGACATTCAGGTGCCCTATCTGTCCTTGCTGAAACGACACAACGGCCCGACGGAAATCGGCAGTCTGTATCTGGCCAAAAAGTGTTGGGGCGGTGGCCTGGGGCGACTGTTGTCACTGTCGCGATTCCTGTACATCGCCGAATTTCCCGATCGATTCGAATCAGAAATCGTGGCGGAACTGCGGGGTGTTGTGAACTCCAATGGCGAGTCGCCTTTGTGGAATGCACTTGGCAAACACTTCTTTCAGAATTCCTATCCGGCGGTCGAAACTCTAACCAGTAAGAAGAAACGAATCATCGCCGAACTGATGCCGAACAACGAAATCTATATTCCGTTGCTTCCAACTGAAGCTCAAGAAGTGATTGGCCAAGTCCACAAAAACACAATTCCTGCTCGAGCTATGTTGGAGAGCGAAGGGTTCAAGTACAACGGGATCGTTGACATTTTTGATGGTGGGCCAGCGGTCACGGCTGCCACCAGTCAAGTTCGCACGATCAAGGACAGTCGCAAACTGAATGTGGTCAAAATCGAAGAACAAGTCAGCGGCCAGCAACTGATGATCGCCAACTGCAGGAGCGACTTTCGAGTCGTCATGGGCGCGGTATCGCTGAAAGAGAATGAAGCCGTGATCGATTCCGTCACCGCGTTACGCCTGCAAGTGGTTGTGGGTGATCCGGTGCGAGTCTGCAGTTTGAGAGCGTAACGCGCCCGGCTCAATCAATTCAACACAATTCTGAAACGCCAGGAAATTATCAACATGCAATTTGATCAACCGGGGCACCTGCTCAACGGTCAATGGACGAATGCAGGCAGCGGAAACTTAAGTTCCATCAGCCCTTCCAGCAAAGAGGTTGTCTACGAATGTTCTGCCGCCGATGCATCGCTGGTCGCCCAGGCCACAGCCGCCGCTCGCCAGGCCCAGATTGCATGGTGGGAGACTTCCGTTGAAGATCGCATCGATTATGTGCTCCAGTTTGCCGAACGGGTGAAGGGTGAAGTCGATCAATTGGCGGAATTGATCAGCCGAGAAAACGGCAAACCTTTGTGGGAAGCAAAGACCGAAGCCGCTGCAGTTTCGGGCAAAGCCCAACTCTCGATCAACGCTTTTCGAGAACGTCGCGACACAACTCGATTCGAAATGGATGGCTTCGATGCGGTTACTAGATACAAACCCTACGGCGTGATGGGAGTATTGGGCCCTTTCAACTTCCCCGCACACTTGCCCAACGGCCACATGATTCCGGCCTTGATCGCTGGTAACACGATTGTGTTTAAACCCAGCGAAATG
>CAZOXC010000358.1:0-4347 GCA_964583205.1 uncultured Pirellulaceae bacterium
GCCCATGCGTTTGTAGGGAAACACAACCGCATAAGGTACCAGCTCTTTGACTCGTTGCCTTTCGGTTTCCATTCGAGAGGGCGTGTTGGGTTTAACCGGCGCGTCGCCCAGTTCGGGAGCCAGTTCGTACCAGTTAAAACTGACTGGATGGCCCATGAAACCACCAGGTTCCAGCACTTTCAACGAACAGGAACCGTTCCAGGGGCCCTGACTTTCGGCATAAAACATGACTCCATGTTCATTCGGACCGATTCCGCAAGGACTTCGAATGCCGCTGCAAATCGGAATCGTTTTTCCTTCGGGAGTCACCTTAAGACACCATCCTCGAAACGGTGCATCGGAATGATAGGACTTGGACAGGCATAGCGTGACCCAGATGTTGCCATCGTCGTCCGGTTTGGAGCCGAAGGAGAATTCATGGTAGAACCGAAAGCCCCAGGCATCGCTGAGAGTTTCGAAATGGTCGGCTCGCCCATCGCCGTTTTTGTCGGAGACTCGAGTGACCTCGGTTTGTTGAGTCAAGTAAAAGGAATCATCTTTCCAGGCCATCCCAAAGATTTCGTCCAGGCCGCTGGCAAATTTCTTGAAGCTGGGATCCGGATGCTGGTCAAACGCGCCATCGACCAGGAATAGATCGCCTCGCCGAGTCGCGATGGCGATTTGATTCTGGTCCGGCATGACTTCAAAACTACCGGCCTCGATCGCCAGTTCTTTGGGTAATGGAACATCGACCAACCGATAGTATTTCTGTTCCTCCTCGGCCGTGCCCCAATACTCTCCCAGAGGTTCCTGCTGCGGAAGGGCAGCGATAAGCAACGCGAATAACTTGAGTAAACTCATCATGACTTAATCCCATTCATACTCAATATTCAGCTCTTGTTCGGTCGCCGAGCCTGATTCCAGGCGAATGACTAGCTGCTTTGGTTCACCGCGATTGATCTCCGCCTGTTGCTCACCAAGGATCCTGATCGTTAGCCGACCGCCAATTTGGAAAGCACCGTCTTCCAACTCAGTGATCTCGGCATTTTCGGCCAAGCGAATTCGCAACTCATCTTCAGTTTGGTCGTCGGCCAGTTGGCCGGCCGTCAATTTGATTGTTCGACGCAATGTGACTCGATCGCCTTCGCCAAGCTGTTCAGCAAAATAGTCTTCAACTTGAACTGAACCGAGTTGGTAAAGAAAAGTTGGACGCTGCTGTTCATCAAGCGTGTATCCTTTGAACCGATGATTGGGTGGTCGAGAATCATCGACGACCCAGGGTTCTTCGGCGCTATCCAGATCCGGTCCTTTCGTGAAATCAAAGGTCGGGCCCAGAGGTCGAACATTTCCTGAACCCTGCCCGGTCCAGGCTCCGCCGGGGTCGACGAACTTGCCTTTCCAAACAGAAGCCAGCCGCATTTGCTCAGCATCGAAAGCGATGTTCACTCCGCCGGGGTAGCCCACAGCGATACCACGCTTGCCGATGCCCGGAAAGCTGCGTCGCAACAGTCGAGCTTCATCGGCGACGACGATTTCCAATGGCTCGCGGACCACTCCGCGCGGCGTTCCCGCTTGTCTTCCATCGATCAAGTATTGCCAGAGGGCTTCAATTTGATCTTCGGGCGTGCCCTGAAGATCCGCACGAATCGCTTTGCCGCCGGGCCAGAAAGATGGCATCACCGTGTTCGGACTGAAGGATTGCGGGTCCAGCATGTATTGATAAAACCAGTCCTTCTCCAGTCGCTCGGCCATCTCCGTTAAATCGACGGCAGGCATGGTGTCGGAAATTTTGTACTTGTAGGTATGACAGGCAACGCAATTCAGTCCGTTGCTTCCGGCCAGTTCCAATCCCCATTTGCGAGTTTCTTTTTGGTCGGCAAACTTCGCATACTCAGTTTCAAATATGAGATGATCGGTTTCATCAAACAGCTTGAACAAGTGCTGGATGTTTTCTTCGCCGTACTGCGGCATGCGAGTATTCATGTATGGCCGAATTCTACGACCATTGACCATGACGTCACGCAGCCATTTGGTTTTCAGTTTCGCTCCTACATCAGTCAAGGTCGGCGGCAGGCGTCCCTGGTCTCCCAAATTCAAATTAGTCGTTTTGAAATGCGGGTTGCGCTGGGTAGAAACACCGCCCAAATCGCCTCGGTCATGACAAGCGAGACAATTGAACTGCCGCAACGTGATCGAGATTTGTTGATTGGAGTCCAAGGGGTCCGTTAATGATTCCAGAGCTGCTGCAATCGACTCGCGCTCGCCCAAATCAAATGCGAACTTCGGCCAGTTGCCGGTTTCATCTGACATGCATCCTTTTGCGGGATCAAGCTTCTCCAGTTCAAGAGAACTAAATTCGTAAGCTTGATCGGCGACACCATCATGGCAAGCGGCGCATCCTAAACTCTCGAACCAGGCTTTTCCGTCGGCGACCAATTCTGCATTGACGCTAAACTCGACGTCCGATCTGCTGGAATTCTGCAACAGAAAACTTGCGATGTTGATGGCTTCTCGTCGACTCAATCCCATGTTTGGCATGTGTCCGGAGGACCGCACGGCCAGCGGGTCTTCCAGCAATTCTACAAGCGACTCCAGGTTGTACTTGTTACTGACATCTCCCAGGGGCAGCGAGTCGTCCAGTTGATTTTCCGTTCCGGTTGCGTCTCGAGGTGAATGGCAGGCGACACAACCGACCGAGTGGAACAGTTCAAATCCCTCCTCGGCAATCGCAGCATCGACGATTTGATGCGCGTACTGGTTATCGAATTCTGAAAGCAGGTAACTGCTGATCGCCTGGGCGGCCAACTGTTTCGCTTCGTCATTTAATCTGGCCAAAACATCCGGCATGGGGGTGCCGGTTTTGGTGCCATGAGGGTCAGCAATGAATTTGACCAGATGGTCAGGGTTTAAATTTCGGGCCGACCATTGCAACTGGGGAGCCAGCCTGGACTTTACAAGCGAATTATCTTGACCCGAAGCATGACAAGCAGCACAGTTGTACTTTTGCAAAGCGACAACGCCTTCCAAGCGAGGTTGCAGTCTTCTGCGCTGGGGACGCTGCTCGACATCCAAACGAGTTTCCGGTCCTCGCTCGCGCAACACGAACACATAGCGCAAAAGATCCAGGAACTGTTGGCGGTTCTTTAATTCATCCGCCAGCTTTTCCGGCATGCTGGAAAGCTTTCCAGGTCGGACCGCTTCCAGATCGTCGCGCGACAAAGTGATCAATTTGTCGACATCCGAGTTATCTCGAATCACGATCTCCGATTCGTTTTCGCTGACCTGAATCCCGTTAATTGTTAGCCCGTCGACCGTCAGTGCGATGATCGTTTCATATCCTTCACTGATTGCTTGCGAGGGCCGCAGGATCGATTCGATGATCGATTCATCGGTGACATCCTCTTTCAGCTTGGCCAGATCAGGACCGATTCGATCCACTTCGGCCTGCGGTCGATGACATTTCGCGCAATTGATGTTGCCTTGATGAAACAAAATCGCTCCCCGCACAACGTTGCCGTTTTCACGAGCTTGTCGAGCCAGAGCCGCTGGATCTTCGTTCAACAGTTTTTCCGTCAGCGTTTGTCCGAGCGCGAAGTCGAACAGACTGATGGTTAGCAACAATGACAACAATGTCGAGTACCGCATGGTGCGACAGATTCCTGTATCGATCTTTTCAACCGTGAAGGGCGACTGCGAATTCGGGCGCTATGTAACGCGCTTGAATGTAGCGCGCCGGAGTGTATCGTGCCGGAGTGTAGCGCGCCGGAACTTGACTCAATTGCAAACGAAGCGCGAGCGAATTCTGCCCGTTACATAAAGTATAGTCTATGCTGCCCCGACAAGCTGAACCAGCTAGAACTCGTTCAGCGTGAGTCGAGTTGTCTGATCGATAACTTTCAGACCTTCAGTTTAGTCGCGACGAAGCACCAGACCATGCAGAAAGGTCACAACGCCAAAGAACAGGATTGGCCAGCAAAGCCAACTGGGAGGTGAAAGGCTGCGTTGCGGGAAGTTCACACTACCGTTCAAGTTCGCGGTCTGAGCAATATTGGGTTGCCCATAGGACGACTGGTAATAGGAGGCTTGATTGAAGGGTGAATAACCGTTGTTGACACCGGAGCTGTTGACTAACGACTGCGGCGCTTCAAAACGTTCAGCCACAAAGCGCGAAGCCTGGGGCGTCAAGATAAAAGACTTGATCAAGAATGTCTGGATACCGAAAAAAATCAGGAGCAGACCCAGCGTCATAATAAATACGCGACTCATTGAATCATCCGTGGGGGGGAGGAGCTCGATTTGAAAATACAAGCAGCGATTATCCCAATTATCGCCCGCCCCAACGGCAAACTTGACTGGCACGGCAAAACC
>CAZOXC010000359.1:0-4325 GCA_964583205.1 uncultured Pirellulaceae bacterium
ATGTTTTGCAGCAGCTCTGTTGGGCTTGCTTTTGTGTGCTTCTGACGTCGCGGCCCAACGTGGCGGCGGGCGCGGGCAGGGCGGCGGTTTTGGTCAAGGCGGCCGTGGCGGTGGACAATTTCAACGTGGTGGCGGTGGACAATTTCAACGTGGTGGCGGTGGCACAACACCTCAAGCTCTACTGGGGCGTGAGGATGTCCAAAAAGAACTTGGGCTAACCGACGAACAGGTCGAATTGATTGAAGAAATCGGCGGTGGTCGAGGTGGACGCGGTGGCGGCCGTGGAGAGCGCGGAGAACGTGGGGGGCGTGGCGATCGCGGCGGGAATGATGATGATCGCCAAGCTCTTCGCGAAGAGCTCCAGTCCATGTCCGAAGATGAGCGTCGTGAACGAGTGCAGGAATTGCGTGAAGAACGTGAAGCAGAACCTCAAGAGGAAATAGAAGACACCCTGTTGCCTCATCAGGTAACTCGACTTGGACAAATCGCGGTTCAAATGGCGACTCGCAACGCTCGAGGAATGTTCAATGGCTCAGTTGCAGAAGAACTGGGAATTTCCGATGAGCAAAAAGAGACGCTCGAGCAACGATCGGAAGAGTTGCAGGAAGAGCTGAATGAGAAGATCGCCAAGCTTCGCGAGGAAATGCAGGAAGAGTTGATGAAAGAGTTGACTCCCAGCCAACGCGAAAAATTTGCCGAAATGAAGGGCGAAACCTTCAACCTTGAGCAACCGCAACGCGGCGAAAGAAATCAAGGTCGGCGTGGGCAACGCAATCGCACCGAAGATTTTGAATAAATGACAAGCTGAAACAGCTTGCCACTTCCCGGGGCGTGCACACTTCGATGCACGCCCTTTTTTCGTGCGCTTGTTCATCTTTTCAAGGCATTCACGTTAGAGAACATTCCTATCGCGCCAATGTATCAAGCGAAGATACAGAATTCGAAATTCGAAATTTGCCCCCGGTGACTATGAATTCTCATTCTTGGTGACCCGCAACCGCGGGAAGAAGTCGAAGGCGCGTTCGCAACACGAGTTATCGATCGACTGCAAGATCGTAGCTGGTGAAACAACTGTAGTGAATGTAGAGTTTGACGAGGATTAGGCGTTGTTGGGCCCAGTTGTTTGACGCTTTCCGCCCTGCCCTTTATACTCGCGTCAAAACACCAGTCTTTCAAGCGGCATGTAAACGTGGTCGTCGAAATTAATCTTACCGTCGTTGCCGAAACTCAATACCGCAATCGGTTCAGTGGTTTGAATTGAACACGAAAAGTGAATTTCCTTTTCGTGTTTCAGATGCAATTTAAGCCATGCCCAAAACAACAGCCTTCTTTGAGCGGTTGGAACCACTTAACCAAACTCGGATCTGGAAGTCCTGGTCGGGTTACCTGATCGCACCAAGCTTTCGACATTCGGTGATTTCTGAATATTACTCGATCCGAAACTCTGTTTCACTTTTGGATTCGACGCCTTTGTTCAAGTATCGTTTCAGCGGCAACGATGCTGGCAAGTTGCTGGAATATGCCCTGGCACGTGACATACGAACTTGCAAACCGGGTCGAGCCCAGTACACCGTTTGGTGCAACGAGGCCGGCTTCGTGTTGCAGGATGGCGTGGCGATTCATGCGGAAAAGAATGAGTACTGGTTGACTGCGGCTGAGCCTTCGCTGCGTTACTTTCAAAAACTGGCCGAGAAACTTGGGCTGCAGCGATTGCAAATCGAAGATATCTCAGTCGACTATGGAATTCTTGCACTGCAAGGTCCTCATGCACATAGCGTGATCAAGCAATTGACCGACGCGGCAACTCCTTTAAAGTATTTTCGAGCCAGCAAAACGAAGATTGCGGGCGCGGACGTGCTGGTTTCGAGGACAGGATACACTGGTGATCTTGGCTACGAAATCTGGGTCCATTCGGAAAATGCGATTGCCGTTTGGGATGCTGTTTACGAAGCCGGGCAAGGTTACAATCTGGCACCGATCGGTACCACCGCGATGAAGATGGCTCGAGTCGAAGCCGGGCTGTTGTTGATGGATGTCGATTTTCAATCGGCCAAGTACTCGTGGGTCGACGCGCAACGTGAAACGCCATGTGAACTTGGTTGGAACTGGATGTTTCGCAAGCTGGAACAGGACGATCGCGATTTTGTCGGCCGGCGGGCGATCGAACAGGAAATCGCAGAGGAACGAAGTCGCTGGACGACCGTGGGTTTGGGAATCGACTGGAATCATTATCGGGAGGTTCATCATCGACAGGGAATCGCGCCTCCTCAGCACGAACTGTATTGCGAACAAACCATGAGTTTGTATCGCCGCAACGATAAACCCTATGACTATGCGGGTTACGCCAGCAGCTTTTTGTATTCGTCTTTGCTCAAACGACCGATTGCGATCGCGAAAGTCCCCCTGGACCTGGCTCAATCCGGCAGCGAAGTTGAAATCGAACTCACGGTGATTCGAAAGCCGGACTATGTTTTGGCGCGAGTCGAATCGTTGCCATTCTATGATCCACCTCGAAAGACAGCCGACATGCGACAGGAGGCCAAGTGATGGAAGACAGATTTGATGCGATAGTGATCGGCGGCGGGCACAATGGGTTGGTCAACGCCGGTTACCTGGCGAAAGCCGGAATGAAAACGCTGGTTCTGGAAAAGCGGCATCTCGTCGGCGGCGCGGCGATCACTGAGGAATTGCTGGAAGGATTTCAGTTTACAACCTTTTCCTATGCCGTGAGTTTGTTGCGGCCCGACATTGTGCAGGACCTGGAATTGTCCAAGCATGGTTTGATGATATTGCCAATGCCTCGAACATTTCAACCAGGATTCGACGGCCAGTATTTGTTGTTGGGTTCCAATTCCCATGACAACTATTTTGAAATTGCTCGCCACAATCCTGCTGATGCGGAAGGCTACAAAGAATTGTCCTGGTTGATTCAGCGAGCCTGTCATGCGCTGCAACCCTGGATGGATCGGATTCCTCCGAATCAACTCAGCGCCGATCCACAGGAACTTGCGGCGGTTGCCGAGTTGCAGCAGTTTGCGGACTCGCTTGATCCGGCTGTGCGAAAAATCCTTGATCGATTCATGAATGAAAGCGCTGTGGCGATTCTGGACGACTATATCGAGAGCGACTTGGTCAAAGCTATGCTGGCATCAAGTGGAATCATTGGCAGCAAATGCGGCCCTCGTTCTCAGGAGTCTGGATTGGTTTGGTTGTTTCACAAGCTTGGTGAATACGACGGATTGATCGGGGATTGGGGCTTTCATAAAGGTGGAAACGGCGGACTGACACAGGTGTTGGCTCGAGCGGTTGAATCTTACGGCGGGCAAATCGAATTAAACGCCGGCGTTGACAAGGTCTTGTACGAATCCGGCAGCGCGAGTGGAGTGCGGTTGGCCGACGGAACCATTTATCGCGCTGATATCATTGTCAGCGCATTGGATCCTCGCCAAACGTTTACCAAACTGGTCGATGCCGCCGACTTGCCAGACGACTTGAATGACGCTGTCGGGAATTACAAATTTCAGGGTGCGGCTGCCAAAGTCAATTTTGCGCTGGATGGGTTGCCGCAATTCCCTGGTCTGGAAGGCAGGCGAGATATTTTTGAAGGCTTTGTGAACATCGGTCCCTCGATCGACTATCTGGAAGAAGCGTTTGCAGATTGCCAGGCGGGTCGATTCAGTCGGCGGCCGTTCATCGACTGTTGTATTCAATCGGTGATTGATCCGGATATGGCTCCAGCCGGGAAACACGTGATGTCCTGTTTCGTGATGTACGCGCCTTATCAATTGCAGGACAGCGACTGGGAAAGCGAGCGGGAAAATTTGGCCGATACGACTCAGGCAATCTTGCAGGAAATTTTCCCGGGCTTCGATCAGCTTGTGTTGCAGCGCGAGATCGTTACGCCATTGGACATCGAGAATACCGTGGGTCTCAGCGAAGGGAACATTTTTGCTGGCGAATTGTTGGGGTCCCAGTTGTTTTTCAATCGACCGGCGGCGGGCTGGAACCAGTACCGAACACCGATCGATGGCTACTACCAATGCGGCTCGGGAACTCATCCCGGCGGTTGTGTGATGGGTGGGCCCGGTATGTTGGCGGCTCGGCAAATTCTTAACGACCGGGTGCAGCATGCCTGATGAACTGGTGTTTGGTCTGGAGCGAGAGTTGTTTCTTGGCCAGAAAATATTCGAAAACGAATCCGCGAATATCTTTTCTAAATTCTGGGTGTGCATTGGCCGAATCGAAGACGTTCGGCAATCCGGGAAAGATTGTTACCGGCAATTTGAAGTAGACCAGTACTCTATTGTTGTTGTGGCCAGGGCCGA
>CAZOXC010000360.1:0-4321 GCA_964583205.1 uncultured Pirellulaceae bacterium
CCAGTAATATGGGCGATTCCGTGTACCACATTTTTCACTCGGTAATGCCGCAGCACGTGCTTGACCGCCGGCGCGTAAATCCGAGTCGGTTTGATTAGCTCCTGACCGACGCTGGTTCCCAACTCGGAAACTTGATCGTCGACCGAAAGTCCGGCGATATCGAAAACAACTTTGCGGACCAGCGAGTACCCGTTGGAATGCAATCCGGCCGACTTCAGGGCAACAATTTGATCGCCGGCGGCAATCTGCTTTCCGTCAATCACATTTTTTCGCTCGACCACTCCCACAGCAAACCCGGCCAGATCGTAGTCACCGGGTTTATACAAATCCGGCATGATGGCAGTCTCGCCGCCAATCAAAGACGCTTCCGATTGCAAACAGCCTTCACTGATGCCGGTCACAATCTGTTCCAGCAAACCTGGATCGTCCGAAGACATTGCGACGTAGTCCAGGAAAAACAGCGGCTCGGCACCGCAACAAATAATATCGTTGACGCACATGCCAACCAGGTCGATGCCGATCGAGTCATGGCGACCAATTTTTTGCGCGACGTTTAACTTGGTACCCACCCCGTCGGTCCCTGAAACCAGGACCGGATCACGATAAGTTTTTGAAAACAGTCCTGTTTGATTGTCCAGCCGGAACAAACCCGCAAATCCGCCGTCCAGTTTTAAAACTCGATCCGAAAATGTGCGGTGCATCAAACGAGGCAAACGAGACATGGACTCGCTATAGGTATCCAGGTCGACCCCCGCGTCGCGATAAGTCACTGACTGGCCTTGATTACTGTCTTTTTCGTTCACAATGCTTGTATGAAAATGAGGTTGAATGAATTGGGAATTATGAAATAAATCTGTTTGGCAACCCAATCGACTCTGCTTGAGATCAACTGGTAGGATTGTCCTGTCGTGTACAATTGCACAATCGTTCAAACCGACTGAAAAAACGCTCGATATTCCCTTTCGAATCAACGACTTGCGCCATTTTTGTCCAATGCGCGATAAGTTTATGAGTCTCGAACTGGAGTTGGTACGTACTCAATCTAATGCAGCACACATATTCCGATTTGCAATTTACGCATATTCTGCCATACGGAGCCATCCTTCACGACCATGGTGATCAGCATGGCGTTCGATTTGTCGTGTTCAGTCGATCAGCGACTGAAATGCGGTTGCTGCTGTACGACGAGATTGACGACCTGGAGCCGGCACAGGTGATCGAATTTGACGCTCGGTCTGACCGCTGGGGCGACATCTGGAGCGTATTCATCAAGGGACTTAAGCCCGGTCAATTGTATCATTTTCAGGCCAACGGACCCTGGAACCCGGAGAATGGGCATCGCTTTGATCCCCAAGCTCGTTTGATCGACCCCTACGCCAAGGCGCTTGCCGGAACTTATCAAGTCGGCCCTGACAATCTGGTTCGCCCGCCCAAGTGCGTGGTGGTTGACGATTATTTTGACTGGGATGGTGACCGACATCTAAAACGGGAGTTGTCCGAGTCCGTTATTTACGAAATGCACATTCGTGGTTTTACCAAGCATCCCAGCAGCAATGTTGAAAACCCGGGAACCTACCTGGGTGTCATCGAAAAAATTCCTTATCTGAAATCGCTGGGAGTGACGGCAGTCGAACTGATGCCGGTCCACGAATTTCCCATGCTGCACTACGACGGCACAGCAGGGGTTCACCAGAATTACTGGGGCTACGATCCGATGGCGTTCTTCGCTCCGCATCGAGGCTACGCAACTGACTGCACACCCGGTGCCCAGGTCAACGAATTCAAACGGATGGTCAAGGCGCTGCATGCAGCCGGCATCGAAGTGATCCTGGATGTCGTCTTCAACCATACTTGCGAAGGCAACGAGCGCGGGCCCACACTGAGTTTCAAAGGCCTGGAAAACAACATCTATTACATGCTGGAAAACGACCGGCAGCTTTACAAAAACTTTTCCGGATGCGGAAATACGGTCAATGGGAACCACCCGATTGTTCGCGAGTTGATTTTCCATTGCTTGCGGCACTGGGTTCACAATTATCATATCGATGGTTTTCGATTTGACCTGGCATCCATTCTCAGTCGCGATCGCAATGGCGAACTGGTTTCCAATCCTCCACTGGTCGAATTGATTGGTGAGGATCCAATGTTGCGTGACACCAAAATCATCGCCGAGGCCTGGGATGCAGCCGGTGCGTACCAGGTCGGCTCGTTCGGAGGACTGCGCTGGGCCGAATGGAATGGACGATTTCGCGATGATGTCCGTGGCTACTGGAATGGCGAGATGGGTTCCCGCAACGCGTTTTCAACTCGCCTCTCAGGCTCCTCCGATTTGTACGGCTCGGACGGTCGAGCTCCCTATTGCAGTATCAACTTTGTCACTTCCCATGACGGTTTCACGCTGAATGATCTGGTCAGCTACAACGACAAACACAATCTTGCCAACGGCGAAGACAATCGGGACGGCGACAATCACAATTTCAGCAACAACTTTGGAGTCGAAGGGCCAACCAGCAATCAGGAAATCGAAAGTCTGCGACTGCGACAGATCAAGAATTTCTGGGTGACCACCTTGCTCAGCCAGGGCGTTCCCATGATTGTGGCGGGTGACGAATTTCGACGCACTCAACAAGGCAACAACAACGCCTACTGCCAGGACAACGAAATCAGTTGGCTGGACTGGAATCTCTGTGAAGAGAATGAAGGTTTGTTGAGATTTTGTCGCGAGTTAATCAAGTTTCGTCTTAACCAACCGACTGTTCGGCAAACCAAGTTTCTTTCGGGTGGCCCTCACGAACAAGGGTTGCTGCCTGACGTTTCCTGGTTCGATCAACATGGAGTCTCGATCGACTGGCAAGGCAACTTCTTGCCATTGACCAGTCTGCTTACCGCGCCGACTTTGGAATCCAGCGGCGACGATATCATTTTGATGTGCAATCCAACCGGCAATCCGATTGATTTTCGGGTTCCCAGGATTGCCTCGCATAAACGCTGGCAATTGTTTGTCGATTCCGCCGCTGATAGCCCACGGGACCTTTTTACAAATCGGGACGGACCCAGAATCAACGTTTCAGCGGCAATCCAGTTGGTCAGCCATTCTCTGAAAGTACTGATTGCCGGCCACGTTTAATGCTGCCAGGGTTTAATGCTGTCGGCTACTTTCCTTGCCAGAAAATTCGCTATAATTTCGTAGCCGGGCCGGCAATACATACCGGCTCGCACCTACCAACAAAGCCTCCCTTGCGACCAATCGCAATCACCAATCGACGTTCTCGAATTCGATCGAGCCGGCTTTGTTCCAGATCATTCCAAGACCCAGTGGATAAAAAGGAGTCTTCCATGAGTTACAGCATTACTCGAATCGAAGGAATTGGCGCTGCCAACGCAAAGAAACTTGCCAAGGCCAGAATCAAAACAACAGGCACACTGCTCAAACACTGTTGCAACAAAAAAGGCCGCAAAGAAATCTCCGCACAAACCGGCGTTGGAGAAAAAGTCCTGTTAAAATGGGTCAACATGGCGGACTTGATGCGAATCAAGGGCGTCGGCGAAGAGTACAGCGAACTGCTGGAAGCCGCCGGAGTCGACACCGTCAAGGAATTAAAGATGCGCCGGCCCGACAATCTTACCGACTCCATGACCAAGGCCAACAAAAAGAAAAAAATGGTCAACCGACCTCCCTCGGAAAAGACCGTCAACAACTGGATTGCGCAAGCCAAAAAACTGAAGCCCACGATTACTCACTAAACAAATCGTGCGGAATCAGGTTCGCCTTACCGCCTTTAGTTCGTAGTACCGCCTTCAGGCGGAATCAGGTTCGTAGTACCGCCTTCAGTTCGTAGTACCGCCTTCAGGCGGAATCTGTCACTTTCCGGCTAAAGCCGGTGCTACGAACTTATGCGAACTTAAACGAACTTTTGCTATCGAGGAATGATCGCGTCGGCGGATTCGTCGCCGGTTTTGAAATAGCCCAGTGGCCGAGCCTGCTTGTCGGTGACCAGCCAAACTTCACCCGCAGATGCGCGGTAAGGCTTGAACCAACCTCGCTCAAGCGTCCCGTAATCGTGACGTTCTCCCTCGGCATCAATGCGATAAATCACGACTGGTTGTTCGCTATCATTCTTGAAATAGACATCCAACGGATCGCCCGCCGGTTGCGACTGAGGCAACTCCTCGGAATCCAGCGGTTGCCAAGTCAGCTTGGGCAGCGTCTGTTTTTTCGCGGGAACATACTCGGCGAAATCTTGTGGAGATTTGCTTCGCAACCATTCAAGTTGCTCGCGATGATCGTCTTGCTCGGCCAGATTGGTCCACTCGTAAGGGT
>CAZOXC010000361.1:0-4318 GCA_964583205.1 uncultured Pirellulaceae bacterium
ATGCTGTTCCGACGCGTCGAAGGACAATGCGTGCTGGTTTTGCAAACCGAGTACCATCGAGACGCCAACGGAAATTCACAAACCACCAGCCATCTTGATGTGTTCATTCGGATCGATCACCTGGCAGCCGGTGTGATCGCCAGAACCGTTCATCCGCTGATTGGCTCGACCGCCGATCACAATTTTGTCGAGTCATTGTTGTTCCTGCAGAAGTTGTCAGAAACTTCCGAATCCAATAACAATGGGGTGATGGGCCTTTCCAATCGCCTGAATGGCATCCGTCCAGAAGTCCGACAAAGATTTCAGGACGTTCTGGGAATAATCGGTGAACGCACGCAGCAACCGCAGACAAGGCATTCCAGCAATTCAATGCAGCGATATCCTGCACAGCCTGTCTATAAAAATCGGCAACCATAATTGGCTGCCGATATTGAATTTCCAGTTGTCAGATGAACTTGGGTGATAAGCCAAGCCCAACTATCTAATCGCCCAACTATCTAACCGCCCAGATTCGCCAGCGCGATTCTGGAGAGATCTGATACTGCAACGCCACCAGGCTTTTCTACCGTCACGGCAAAACCTTGAGCTTCGAACACTTTCAGTTCGGAACGGAATTCGAAGATCGCTTCACCAGACTCGGCAATGTCAAACACACCGGCATTCGGTCGGTCGGCAACGCCTCGTTTTTTATCAATCACCCAGAGTTGATACTGTTCAACCGCCGGATCATTGACATTCAAGCCCGCTACTTTGACAAAGCCACGCTTGGTTTCTTCGTCCCAATAAACAGTCGCCGAGGCATCTTTGCCGGTTTCATCGTTACCCGGATCCATGGCGACTTCAAAAATCCGCGAAGCGTCAATCTTGAAATCTTCAAAATCAATCGCCGATTTTTCAGCGATCAATGGAGTCTGATTCGCCCCATTCTGATTCGCACCAGTTTGATTCGATCCAGTCTGATTCGCTACGTCGGGACCACCAGAGGCCGCCGGTTTCGAGTACCATGCAAACGCGGCCAAAATCAGACAAGCGGCTGCCGCCAGCCACCCAAGCATCTCGCGAACCTGCGTTGCAGCGGAAGGTTGTGATCGCATGACCGAGCCTGGCATGACCGAGCCTGGCACGACTGATTCTTCCGTAGCCACTGCAGCGCCTACATAATTTGCCGATTCACTGATAACGAGTGACCTTAAATGAGCCGGCATTGATAGCATTTCATCTCCCTTGCCAATCCTGGATTGATCCACCGCACAAACAGCCGCGTCAAACGACAAGTCATCGTCCACATTTTGCTGTTCCAGCAGGCGTTTTAATTCAACCTCTTCGATTTTGGAGAGCCCACTGGTAGCTCGTTGAATCAACAGGTCAGAAAGTAGTTCATAATTAGAGGAAGGATTACTCATGCAACACCTCCTTTAATATCGAAGCTTGAGTTCGCACCAATTCGCTCCCGGATCTTGATCAAGCCTCGCCGGATATGGGTTTTAACCGTACCCAGTGACAGCCCCGTGGCGTTAGAGATTTGCGAGTGACTTAATCCATCAAAAATCGCCAGCCGAATGGTCCTCGACTGTTCCACCGGTAGTGTGTCCAGAATTTGCACGGCGAGCTTCGCTTCATCGTTCAGTTCAGCAATCTCGCTGGCATCCGATCCAAATTCAGCAAACCGATCCAGATCCACTTCAGGTGTTGTTTTCAAGCGACGAGCTCGTGATCGATCAATCAACCTTCGACGAGCAATCATGCTCACGAACGTATTCTCTGATGCAATCGAAGGATCAAATCGCTCAGCGTTTTTCCAAAGTTCTATAAATACTTCCTGCACCGCGTCCTCGGCATCCGATTTGGACTGTGAAAAACGCAAAGCCATCGACCACAAAAGTCCGCCGTAACGATCAACAAAATCGTTTACGGCGGATTTGTTTCCAGCGGCAATTTCGACAAGCAGGCTTTCGGCCGACGGGTCGCCCATTAACACTCGCTTTTCTAAATTTCTATTCATTAATCAGGGATAACGAGCAGCCAAATTGCCGCTCATTGTCCCACAAGTTGAAAGTTAGTTTTTGTCAGCTTCTTTGGCCTTGGGCAGGATTACCGTGTCAATCACGTGGATCACACCGTTCTTGCAAGGAATGTCTGTCTTCACAACCGTTGCGCCATCGATCATGACTTTACCATCTTTGACTTCAATAGACACTTCCTGGCCTTGTACAGTTTCAGCGGCATCCAATTTCACGACATCTGCAGCCATGACTTTACCAGCTACGACATGGTAAGTCAGAATTGCGACCAATTTTTCCTTGTTCTCAGGTTTGATCAACTCAGCAACCGTACCTTCTGGCAACTTGGCAAACGCTTCGTCGGTTGGAGCGAATACAGTAAACGGTCCTTCACCTTGCAAAGTTTCTACCAAACCGGCAGCCTTGACTGCAGCAACCAGAGTTTCGAAACCTTCGGCTCCCATCGCTGTTTCAACAATGTCTTTCGCTTCATCGTCTTGCTTGACTGCTTGATTAACAACGACGTGAGAAACGACTGTTTGAGACGACTGGCACTGGCTTTGGCAGTGTTGAGCGTTGGCAGACTGAGCTACAACCAGGAATCCAACTACCGCCGCAAATCCGCATAACATCTTCATCGACTTATCCTTTACACTTTTGTTTATTTGAGTACTTTGAGTTTGAACTTGAGCTGCTCAGAAATGTATTCGCGGCCGTTTTCGAAACGGATTCAGTATTTGGAAAAGATTTCGATTTTCGCTAATTGCCCCGTTTTGGATCCCATACCGGCTGACAACTCGCTAAAACTTACTCGAGGGTATTTCACAAACTCATGTTCGTAATACCGTCTTTAACCGGCATCCGGTGTCGTTCCGCCCAAAGACGGGACTACAAATTTTCAAAACCACGTTTTGCAATGCACTCTCATTGATCGCCGGTCATCGGCACTAATTAACTGGCCCTGTCATCAGGAAAAACAATCATGTTGAATCATCTTTCTCGAATTGGATTATGTCTCATCGTCGCCGGCCTGCTGGTCACGGTTTCCTCCGGTCAAGAAAGCGAATCTACCTGGCCTCAATGGCGAGGCCCCGATCGCGATGGAGTTGCAGATTCCAGCGCCTGGCCCGATACACTGGACGATTCAAAAATCGAGCGACAGTGGCGAGTCGAGTTGGGACCAAGTTACTCTGGGCCACTGGTGATCGGCGATCGAGTTTACACGACTGAGACGAAGGACAAGAAATTTGAAATCGTATCCGCGTTCGATCGAGCAACCGGTGAGAAAGTTTGGGAAACATCATGGGAAGGCTCGATGAAAGTCCCGTTCTTCGCCAATCGGAATGGCTCCTGGATTCGCTCAACACCGACCTACAGTGATGGACGATTGTATGTCGCCGGAATTCGAGATTACTTCGTCTGCCTCGATGCGGAAAACGGCGATGAACTTTGGAAAGTCGATTTTGTAAATGACCTGAAAGGTGCACTTCCTGATTTCGGTTGCGTTTGCTCGCCGCTGGTTGACGGAGAGTTTGTGTTTATCCAGGCCGGCGGAGCGTTCTATAAATTGAACAAAGATTCCGGCGAAGTCATCTGGAAAACGGCGGGCGATGGCGGCGGCATGTATGGCAGCGCATTCTCTTCGCCCCTGATCGCCGAACTGGCTGGCAAGCGTCAAATGCTGGTGCAGACTCGACAGGAACTCAAGGGCATTGATATCGAATCCGGCAAGCAACTCTGGGCAAAACAGATTCCTTCGTTCCGAGGTATGAACATCCTGACTCCAACCGTCAAGGACAACATGGTGTTCACCAGCGCTTACCAGAACAAGTCGCACATGTTTGAAATTTCTGAAAACGGCGGCGCTTTCACCGCCACTGAAAAATGGAATCACAACAAACCGGCTTACATGTCGACGCCAATCGTCATGGGCGATCACATCTTCATGCACCATCAACGCGGTCGATTTGTCTGCCTGAATGCTCAGTCCGGGGACGAAAAGTGGATCAGCAAACCCGAAGGCGAATATGCTTCTCTGGTTGCCGGTGAAGACCGCTTCCTGGCACTTCGCTCCGATGGAGAGTTGATGATGATCAAAGCCAATCCCAATGAATTTGAGGAACTTGGCTCGGTCAAACTCACCGATCAAGAATCCTGGGCCCACCTGGCCGTTTGCGAAAATGACTTGGTCGTCCGCGAACAAAACGCCTTGTCTTTATTCAAATGGCAGGATGCAAACGAAGAGTAAGGTCCCCGGCAATCGAATTCTAACGATTGGCGAAAATCCGGTTAATCCAGACGGCCAGTTCGTCTTGTAC
>CAZOXC010000362.1:0-4299 GCA_964583205.1 uncultured Pirellulaceae bacterium
CCTCAGATCGGTCAATTTGAAAAAATTCAATCGGCGGAAGTGATCGAAACCAAAGCGACTCTGGGCGGTGGTTCGTTACCGGCGCAGCAAGTCGATTCGATTGGTATCTGTCTGACCCCAGCCAGAATCAGTGTCGACCAACTGGCATCTCAGCTGCGAGACGCTACGCCATCGGTGGTTGGCAGAATTGAAAATGACACATTGATTCTTGATTTAAAAGCGGTTTCCCCCAGCGAAGATACTCGCTTATTAGAATCCATTCGTGCGGCTGCGAATGCCGTTGCCGCAAAAGAGTAACCGGGAATCATTTGCGCAAATCGACAGACCGAACCAATCGCGCATCTTAAAGGTTTTTTTGGGGTGGGTGCAAAATTGCGGCATTTTTCCCCAGCCGGAACAAAAGACACTCAATTAGTACTTTGTTGACTACTTATCTCACTATTTGGTACATCCTAATTGTTTTAAAAGTTTTTTGGCGATAGTTTGCCAGAGTGCCCAAATACAAAGAATCGGACGTGACGAATGCGCACGACCTGAAGATCATTCCTGTATAGAATGTGAAGAACAAAGATGTTGCGATTGAGCTGCTAAACTCCGCAGTCGGCGGTTATTTCCGTGGGCTCTCGAAGGCAATTATGGAATCAGGAACTGATGTTGATGAGATTGCAAAATTGGTTGCTGAATCGAAGGATGAGTACAAAACCTAGAATTCCAAAACGAGGCCCAAAGGATGCAAAGCGAAAATAGCCCGTTTCGATTTTCCTGCCCTGAGTGTGAAACTACCTTTTGTCTGCCCGGTAATAAAAAAGGCTCAAAGGTAAAATGTAAGTGTGGTGTTGTGTTTCGGGTTGGCCTCAAGCCATTGATCACCGTGCCAATCAAATCCGAAACGCCACCGGTTAATCCACCCCTGCCAGCCGACCCTACTCATCAGGCCGCACCGCCGCCGCAAGTCTTATACGTCCAGCAAATGAGCTCTGGCCGCATGGTGTTCAATATTGCGGCCGGTATATTGTTGGCATTCGGTGTTTTGGTGTTTACAGTTGCATTAATGGATGCAAAAGCCAGAAATACTATCGAGTGGCAGGTTTTCCAGAAGTCGATAAACGGCGATTCGCAGCGTGATGAATCACCTCCAGAGGGCGGTAGGGTTTCTGATAGTGCGATTTGGGAAACCGCTAAAACGGAATTGGATATCCGTTTCGAAAAGGGCCGGTTTAACTTTTCGTCTGATTCGTTGTTGCCAATCGCCAACAAACACAACGTATCAATTGCCCGAGTTAAACGAATAATTGAGAGAAAATACGAACAGTACAACGCCAGCAATTCGCATTAGCGGACTTTTCTCAGTCGAATGAAGAAACCAACAAAGCCCTATAAGACATACCCGCTATTTGCCCACGCGAATGGCCATTGGTGTAAAAAGATCAACGGCCGCAATCAGTACTTTGGCAGTTGGAGGCATGGCATCACTGCCGATGCCGCCGTCGCTGAGTACAACGAAGTCAGAGACGCTTTGCACCGTGGCATCGATCCGCCGCAATATACCTCGGCTTGCACGGTATCCAAGACTGGCGTCTCGAGTTGGTGGCGACTCAGATGCGAGCCTGGCTGTTCCGACGCGGCGAGCAAACCGCCAAGACGCCTGTGGGATCAAAGACAACAAGCCCGCCCTCAAAACCCTCGAAACTGTGCGCCGACACCTGGCCAAGTTAAGGTCGCAGGTGTCGTAGCTGGTGTCGAGGCAAGTAGCCGTCCCCATCACCACAACATTTGACACGGTAAAAAGCGAAGCTCGGGACCAGGGACTTGAACCCCGACTAAAGGAACCAGAATCCTTCGTGCTACCATTACACCAGTCCCGAATGGCTGACTAAATTCTAATTGCTGGAGTTATTTGACTCTAGCTTTCTTTTTTTTTGACTTGTCTTTTTTCTTCTTTGGCTTTTTTCGCCCTTCCAAAGAATCTTCTCGCTGGGTGGGAAGAATGGGAACTTGCGGTTCTTTGGTCAGAGAGAACGAGAGGTTTTCGTACCAGCTCTCGTCGGAAGAAACCATTTCCTTGATCCGTTTCCAGATTTCGACCGGTGGACCAAAACCACTCCAATCGACCGTCAGGACTCGAACTCCTCGTCGTCGCATTTCTCGCAAAAGCTTGTGGTAATTTGCGTAAAGCTGCTGCAGGTAATCAAGTGGCACTCCTTCTTCTGCAGAGCGCCCGCGTTCGGACATCCGTTCATAACATTCTTCGGGAGAGACATCCAGAAATACGAAAATATCTGGCGGCATCATGTCCCTGCTCATGTTGCGATAAACGTCAACATATAGGTAATACTCCTCTTCGGTCATGAATCCGCGTTCCATAGCCGTGGTCGCAAACACGGTGTCACCATAAATCGGTCGATCTTGAACGACGATTGAACCCTGGCTACCCCAAGCCTGCTCGACCGCCAACCGATGTTGCTCATAGCGTTGGCAGAGCATGAACATCTGCATCGCGAAGCCACCGCCAGTATTGTTGCCGGTTCTCAAGTCTTCATAGTATCGTCCGAGAAAATGGCTGAATTTGGGATGGTGTGTGGGTTCCTCGAGGACTTGAGCCGGATGGCCGGAGGCTGTTGCGGCCGATGCAATGGCGTGACAGGCATTGGTTTTGCCCGCGCCAATATTGGCATCGATCGTGATGAATAATCCCTTTTTGCCCTGCGCTTCACCAAATGGCACTTGAAACTCCTTTTCTGCTGGTCGCGACCGGATCGCTCCGATTTCACAGTAAAAAAAACCGGCGACCTATCAATGAACATTCCACCGCCCAAAGTCGTCGTTTTCCACAAAAACCAGACTTTGCCACAATTTTCCGGGTCAGAAATACGATACCCTTGCCTCAAAAAATAACAAGGGGCGCGGTGTCGATGAATTCGTCGACAAATGATCAAAATTGTTTTGCCCCGGCGGAAACCATTTTGCGAATCGCTGCGTATCGACTGTCCTGTTCAATTTCAAATAGATCGTTGACCATGTTGTCGAACTCAAGATAAAATCGATTCTTCCTGGAACTGGCTAGTTAGGGTAAATGGCTTACATCATCGTCAAAGCGGCATCGGGCGTTCAACAGAAGATCGAAATTGCTGAAGAAGCAATTATCGGGCGGCATCCCAGTTGTGAGATCGTATTGGAAGAAGGCGCCGTCAGTCGACAACATGCGAAGGTCTATCAGCAGAACGGATTTTACTTGCTGGAGGATCTCAAGAGTCGCAACGGGACGTTTCTCAACAACCGCCGCATCAATCAGGCGACTCGTTTACTGGATGGCGACGTGATTCAGGTCTGTGAGCAGAATTTTTCTTTCCAGATGCACGACGTTCCGCTTGAGTCGGCGATCAAAAAGACATCGGAGAACAACAGCGAGAGCAGCTCGGCCAGCCAGTCAGTCCTGATCGAGGATCAAATCGGTGCAGACGTACCTTCGATTATGACGCACATGGAAGCGGCCTCGCATCATGAATCCAACGCAACGGTTTCCAGTCCCCAGGCGCGACTCAGCGCGATCATGGAAATAACTCGTGCCCTGGCGAAGGCAACCAGTATGGAGCAGGTATTTCCAATCGTGTTGGATTACCTGTTTGATATCTTCAGACAAACCGATCGAGGGTTTGTGGTTCTGAACGATCCCATCAAGGGTTTGATGCCGTTGGGAATGAAAGTTCGCAAGGAAAAAGACGAAGAGAATATCCGGATCAGCCGAACGATTGTGCGGCACGTGATGGAGTCGCAGCAAGCAATTATCAGTGCGGATGCGACAGCGGATGCCCGGTTTGACCTGGCCCAGAGTATCGCCGACTTTCGCATTCGCAGCTTGATGAGCGCACCGTTGATCAATGCTGATGGAGAGTCGATCGGCATTATCCAGCTTGATACGCTGCGAAACGGTGTTGGTTTCTCGGAAGAAGATCTTGAAATTCTGCTTACGGTCGCCCTGCAAACCGGGTTGGCCGTTGATAATTCGAACTTGCACGAAAAAGAACTGGAACAACAGGCGATACAACGTGACCTGGAACTGGCTCACGAAGTGCAACATCGGTTGATTCCCAACCAACCGCCGGAAATCGACGGGTACTCGCTCTACGATTATTATCGTCCGGCGGAGAAAGGGGTGGGCGACTATTTGGATTACATTCGCCGGGGCGATGGAGGATGGGCGTTTGTGGGGCCGGAGGGGGTTGGCATGGTTGTCCGGGCGGGGTGTTTGTTGGCAAGCTTATCAGCGGGGGCCGGTTTGGCCTTGGCGCCCGTTGCCCC
>CAZOXC010000363.1:0-4297 GCA_964583205.1 uncultured Pirellulaceae bacterium
TGCTTGAACGAGACTTTCCAGGCTGGCGAACACTTCTGGTGCCAGGCGAATCGGGAAGTGGTTCGGTATGTGTTACATTTACAGCGAGTGAAGGATCTGCCAGTGAAGGATCTACCAGTGAAGGATCAGCGAGCGAAGAATTGGCTGTTGCGGTTTTGATTTGGCCGGAGAGGGCATCGCCTTCTTCCAACTGGCGGAACTTGGGGCGAGTATTTGATGACTCAGCATTATGTCGTTTGAGAATTTGCGCAGCCAATTCCGGCGGTTGTTGATCGGTCAACAACTCGTCGATGAACACATCCAGAATTTGTTCTTCGATTTCAGGTTTCATCAGAGTTGACTTTGCGTGTTACACATTCTCGGAGTTGCTGCTTTGCTCGCTGCATCAGGTTTTTGGCACCATGTTCTGAAATGTTGAGCCGCTCGGCAATTTGGACTCGAGGCAAACGGTCTCGAAATCGCAAGGTTAATGCCAGTTTGGATCGCTCATTCAGGCTTTTAAAACAGGAGGCCAGTGCATCCAGAAAATCGTCACCGTTTTGATCCGGAATCCACTCGGTCCAAAATGATTCAAATTTTTGAATGTCCTCGACAGCAATTACTTTTCCAGCTCGACGCTGATGGGAAATAAACAGGTTACGGGCTATTCTTCTCAAATATGCTGCTGTCGCCGCAGGATCATAAATCTCGAAAGGTCTCTGTAGGATTTTGAGAAATGTGTCCTGGGTTAGGTCCTCCGCCAAAGCAGCTTCACATCCCAGTGTACGCAGATATCGCCAAACTCCCGCCTGGTAGTCGTTTATCAACTTTTCAGGATCGAAATCCGATTGGACTTGGTCGACCCTGGCCGGAGAAGAGGTCATTTATCTGCCTTAATGTAACGAAAGGCCGCTGCTCTTGTACTCAAGACAGCGACAAACCCCGATGTTTTTCGCAATTTGAGTCCGGTAAAGATATACCGACCCTCAGAAACCATAATCATATCAAAATATGGGTGATCTGGCGTAATTTGGGCCGGATTTTGCGTTTGAAAGTCGGCTAACCAACCAAGTCTTCAATAACTTTTCCGCTATTAGCGATTTTCATAGGTCGACCACTGCGACTGTAGAAGGTGGTCTCCAGTGAAATGCCCAGTGCCGAACAAACGGTAGCCATCAAATCCTCGGATGAGTAGGACTGCCCATCGACCCGGGTCCCGTCCTCGTTGGTCTGCCCAACAGAGATTCCTCCATTGATGCCAGCACCACCAACAACCACACTCCAGCTACGTGCCCAATGGTCACGACCGGTATTACCGTTAATTCGAGGGGTGCGACCGAATTCGCCCATCCAGATAATCGCCGTGTCTTCCAGAAGCTCTCGAGCTTCCAGATCTTCGACCAAGGCACTCATTGCTCGGTCCAAAGTCGGCAAGCGATTGTTTTCCAATGTGGGGAAGATGTTCTGGTGATTATCCCAACCACCCAGGTTCACTTCGATGAAAGGAACTCCGGCTTCCACCAAACGACGAGCCATCAAGCAACCTTGGCCGAACCCGTTGTTGCCATATCGTTCGCGAACTTCTTCAGCTTCTTCGTTGACCCGAAAAGCCTTCATCTGCTCACTGGTCATCAGGTTCAAAGTCTTTTTCAAAACCTTGGCATGTTCGGCCGCTGCTGAACCTCGATTTTCGTCGATGAATTGTTTTTCCAGTTTGTCGAGCGCTTTCATTCGTTGAGCCAGACGATCGGGTTCCATTCCCATGTTCAAGTTTCGTACCTGACCATTGGAGTTGACCGAGAAAGGAGCCCAGGCCATTCCCAGAAAGCCGGGGCCTTCACTGTTTCCGCCAACAGAAACAAAAGGTGGAATTTCCAGTTCAGGTCGTTGAGCCGCCAGTTCGTGAGCGATCACGGAACCGTAACCGGGATGCATCATATTCGGGTTGGGAACATAGCCGGTGTGCATATAGTATCGGCCGCGTTGATGGTCGGCTTCGCGAGTACTCATTGAGCGAACGATCGAAAGCTTGTCCATGACCTTGGCAGTCATCGACATGTGTTCACAGATCTCGACATCACCGGCAGTACTGATTGGCTTGAAAGGTCCACCGGTGGACGAGCCAGGTTTCATGTCCCAGATATCAATTGTGGAAGGGCCACCGCCCATCCATAACAGAATCGCGCTTTTGCGATTCTTGACCAGAGTAGAAGCATGTGTTTGCAAAGTGTTCCCCAGTGCCAGCGCGCTTCCGGTCAAAGCCGATGCTCCAGCCATATGTTGCATGAAATGGCGGCGTGACATTCCGTGAGGAGTTTGAAACAACATGAGTTCTCCTTAGAGTAAAATTGATCTTCTATTTTGTTCGTTAGTCAGGCGAAAGTCAAATTTGCCAACATTCTGGCAATCAAATACCGGCAAAAAGACCATATTAATGGTTAAAGATGAATTCGTTGGAATTCAAAATCACCCACCATAAGTCTTGAAGTGCCGCATTGGCATCACCGTTGCGAGCAGCCAACAAATCGCGCGCCAAGTTCATTTCGTCGCTGGTTGCCGCGCGAGACAAGCCGGACTTGAACAAGTAGTTTATTTTTTCTCGATCACGAAGCGAGTCGCTCTCGATAATTTGATTGATCAGACTGCCTTTGCCGGTTGCGGTCGCATTTCGAATCAAGTCACCATTGAACATCATCAGGACTTGTGGAATCGTTCCATTGAAGGAAGTCGTTTCATCCCCTTCATCCGTACCGAAGGCGGTGGAAAACTGTTGCAACCACATGCTCTTCCGGCGCTCCTGATCTTCATAACTGCCGGCCGATTTTTCGGCTTGAGTTGCCACGACCAGTGATTCGTACAACTCTTCGGCTCGCATTTGTCGCAAGTAAAAATGTGAAAACCGGGGCGCTTCGCCCAGAGTCGGGTCATCGCGCTGATTGGCTTTGCTCATTTGGCTGCTTAACGAGTAAGGTCGGCTCAGAACGATCCAGGTAATCAGCTCGCGTACATCAAAATCGTATTCGCGGAATTGTTTGGATACATAATCCAGCAATTCCGGATTCGAAGGCGGGTTGTGCGGACCCAGGTCATCAACAGGTTTGGTAAATCCGTATCCCAGAAAATGGCCCCACATCCGGTTGACCATCGCCTTTTCCAGATAGGCCGAATCTTGAATCAGTTTTCCCAGTTGCTCGCGACGATTGGTGTTCTTTACACGACCATCGGGATCAATCGGTGAACCATCAACAAACACCGGATAAGCAACCTGCATCTCGCCGTTACGAAGCTCGTAATAAATTTCGGCTTCTTCGGCCATGCCCGATGGGCCAATGTAATCGCGATCAAACAAGGAAGCAGTCTGGTTCATACGAGCCGCTCGACGACCGGCGTTGCCCGCGCGAGTCTGGCGGAAAAAGGCATTCATTTCCCAATACTTGCGCTGCTTCCATTCGTTGAACGGATGATTATGGCATTGGGTACACTGCACTTGTAAACCAAGAAACAGCTTGGACGTCGCGGCAGTTGCCTGGGCTGCGTCCTCTTCGTTAACTTTGTCGATCAGAAAATTGACCGCACCATTAAAATCTTCAGCTCCCGGTTCAACTGAACCAGTGGCCGTTACCAACTGGTAAACCATGCGATCATAGGGTTTGTTGCGAGCAAATGAATCTCGCAAAAACTTTTGCATGCCAGTGCGATTGATCGACGAGTTGTTTCCAATCCCGCCAGTGCGACCAATCAGCAAGTTCGTCCAGATCGTTGTCCAGTTGCGGGCAAACTCTTCCGTGTAAGCGTCGTCGTGCAGAAGTTCTTCAACCAATCGAGCCTTCTTGTTGGCAGATTTGTCGTTTACGAATTCGTCAAGTTCATCAACTTTGGGAATGCGGCCCAGAATGTCCAAGTAGACTCGGCGACACCACTCTCCATCACTGGCCGGCCTGGATGGTTTAATTTCGTCGGCTGCCCAAGCTTCTTCGATCAAGCGATCAATCTCGGCAATTTGAGCTGGGACGTAAGAATCGTCTTCAGATTGAGCCGAGCACTGTTGGGAAAACGTCCAGGAACATCCGATCAGCAAGCCACATAGAATCGGTTTTGCGACCAACCCAAACCAAGCTCTATTCGAAACTGACCAATATTTGGTTGTTTGATGTTTGTCGATTGCGTTCATGATCTTTTCCCAATTGGCTATTACTTCAGCGCTCGAAACGCCCTTTGTACACGATAATTATCGATTTTGAACCAATTGCAGCCCAAAAACAGAATTTGATATTTCGGCAAATCCGAAAATTAGGCTTGGTTGATTCCCCCAGTGTAC
>CAZOXC010000364.1:0-4288 GCA_964583205.1 uncultured Pirellulaceae bacterium
ATGTTGGTGCAATGAAAAACCATGTTCACCAGCCATTTTTGCAAATCCCTCGACCGTGTATTTGTGTGAGTACTCGGTCAAGATTTCTTCTTCGGCTTCGAATTCAAATTTATGATCCCGCACACTCACGGTTTGTGCTTTCAAGCTCTGGATTGAGATGTCAACACGATGCTTGACTGAGTTGTAGACTGCTTTGTGTCGAAAGTTTTCCTGGTTGAAATCTCCGTCGAGCTCGCGATTGATCCTCGCCAGTAAATTCAAACTGAATCGAGACGTTACGCCTTTCGCGTCGTTGTAGGCCGCCAGTACTTGCGATTCGTCCTTTTGCAGGTCGATTCCGATCAACAATCCGCCGTGCTTACCCAGCATCTTCGCCATTTGGCCCAGCAGATTGCTCGCGTCATCAGATTCAAAATTTCCAATGGTCGAGCCGGGGAAGAACAAAGCGATGTGCGTGTAGGCTCGCTCTGGCGTTGGAATCTCAAACGGTTCGGTGAAGTCCGCAACCACAGGCAGGACTTCCAGGTTTGGATAAGCAACCCGTAGCTGCTTGGCCGTATCCAGCAAGTGAGTTTCAGAAATATCAACAGGAACGTACGCCACCGGGTCGACCAGTGCGTCCAGCAGAGTTCTGGTTTTGGTTGAGCTGCCGCTTCCGAGTTCGACCAAAACGATGTTTCGATCAAGCTGCTCTGAAATGAGGGCCGCGTTCTCTTGGATGATAGATTGTTCAGTTCTGGTCAAGTAATATTCTTCCAGCTCACAGATATCATCGAACAGGCTTGACCCGAATTCGTCATACAAATATTTGGACGGAATAGACTTCTGTTTGGCACTTAAGCCAGAAATTACATCTTGATAGAACACCTCAGTTGGCGAAGGTGATTGGTTTTCGTCTTCTTTTGTCATGGAATTCAATGGGGGGAATGTCGAGTAATTTCACTTACTTAAGGTTTCAGAATTAGTGGCGACATGGGTGCAGGTTGTCACTTGGCCTGAGGTTTAAATAGATGCCATCGGGTAACGGGGCAGGGGCTGAATCAGGAAGTTAACTGTCGGCATATCTGGACGGTGGAGTCAATAAATTCCTTTGCGGTGCCGGCAAGATCCGAAGGCGAGTTCTTCAGCTCTTCAGCATTCAGTACAGCGCCGAACCAGTTTTCAGTCCAATGGCCAAAAGAGAGTTCCGGTAGTTGGCTTGGACGTTCAACGCCGTAGGGATTGATGTAGAAATAAGGCTGGTTGTAATGACTGTCTCCCAGCGAGAATCCGCCTCCGATACTTCTGCCTTCGATTTCACCTGAAATCCAGAATCCCATATCGAAATGGTGTGGCCAAATCCGAATTCCTGGAAAGTCTGCCATTGCGTTTTCTGCAATTGACAACCAACTGCAGATGGATTTCAGGTGCGACGAATCAGGGTTAAACGCAGCTCCGGTTTGCACTGCGTGAGGCGGCATTTCGTAATCTCGAAAAACGATCTTACTTTCAAGAACGTCTCCCAGCCAATTCCCTGCGTCTGCAAGCGTTTGCTCAGATAGCGAAAAAGATTCCGAACCGCTGATGAGTAGAAAATCGGCAACAGCAATTGAGCAGCCACCGCGTCCAACCATCTGTTGTTTGTCGGCGTCCCAGCCCAGATTGGAATGACTGTCGTCTGCGGCTTTTTCCAGTGTCGCATCCGCGGCCGCCGACAAAAGTTGAGCTGCCCAGTGCAGTTGGTTGCGAGTATCCGACAGGTCAATTGCTAGGTCGATGTTCATAAGTTTGATCTAATTCCGACACCCGAAAATCGAACTCCCGTAAGTTCGGCAATTTCGCGTTTCCAGGTTGTTAAGTCATCAATATTGAATTTCTGCAAATCGTTATGCCCGCAGGCTCGAGCCAGCACGACCATCAATTGCGTTGAGGCTTCAAAGAAATTTTGCAACCGCTTTGCGGACGCTTGAACCTTCAGTCGGGCACGCAAGTCCTCTTTTTGAGTGGCAATCCCCACTGGGCAGTTGTTGGTAGAGCAAGCACGCATGCCAAGGCAACCAATCGCTTGCATTGCCGAATTTGAAATAGCCACTCCATCAGCCCCTAGCGCCAAGGCTTTGGAGAAATCGGCATCGGTTCGCAATCCACCGGTGCCAATCAGGGTGATATCTTGTTCGCCTTTACTATCAAGGTGATGGCGAGCACGGGCTATCGCAACCATCGTTGGTACGGAAATGTTGTTTTTGAAAACATTCGGAGCCGCACCAGTTCCGCCACCTCGACCGTCGATGATGATGTAGTCGACTCCAATCGAAAGCGCGAAATCAATGTCGTCTTCGATATGCTGTGCCGACATCTTGACGCCGATTGGAATTCCGCCCGTTGCCTCTCGGACTTCTGCTGCGACTTTCTTGTAGTCTTCGACACCATTGAAATCCGGGAACCTGGCTGGGCTGACGGCGTCCTGGCCTTCCTGCAATTCACGCACTTCCGCGATCTTGCCAACGACTTTGCTTCCCGGAAGATGCCCTCCGGTGCCCGTCTTTGCGCCCTGGCCTGCTTTGAAATGAAACGCCTGGCACTTTTTGACTTTGTCAATTGAATAGCCGAACCTTCCAGAGGCAAGTTCGTAAAAGTAACGACTGTTGGCAGCTTGTTCTTCGGGAAGCATGCCACCTTCGCCGCTACAGATTCCGGTGCCGGCCAATTCTGCTCCGGTTGCCAAGGCGACTTTCGCTTCTTCGCTGAGCGCTCCGAAAGACATGTCGGAAACGAACAAAGGAATATTCAATTCCAGAGGTTTTTTGGCTTTTGGGCCAATTGTCAAAGCTGTTGCGACTTTCTCATCGTCCAGCAATGGTTGTTTAGCGAGTTGGGCTGTGACAAACTGCAAATCGTTCCATTGTGGTAACTCCGGGCCGGGCACTCCCATCGAGGAAACTGGCCCGTGGTGTCCGATGCCCTCTTTGCCTTGCTTGGCCAGCATTTGGATGTAACCGTTGTGGGGTTCTTCCGGTGCTCCGTGGATGTCCTGGTATAAACCCAGATACTCGTCTCGTTTGAATGGCTGGGGATTGGTTTTCTGAAATGCTTCGATGTCGGAACGCTTGATACGAACTTCGTCGTCAACGACCTCGGCATCAAATTTGTGAAGTGCTTCCGAATTGTTGTACTCGGACACCCCAGTGTCGATTCGGTAGTCCCAGTTGTGGACGCCACAGAAAAGGTTGTCTCCTTCGACGTGGCCATCACTCATTAGTGCCGCGCGGTGGTGGCAGCGTCCAAACAGCACGGAGACTTGATCGTCGTATCGGATTACGACCAGGTCGACTTCTCCAGCCAGGGCATACTCTGGCTTTCGGTCTTTAAGTTGGCTAAATGTGGCGACCTTAATAGCTTCACTCATGTATCAAATCCGTTTGTTGTTCTGTGTGCACAGTCAATGTCCGTAATCGAGTGTGGCGAATACGGTTATTATTTAAAAACCTCCCCTCTTTTTAACTAAAACGGAGTGAATCTAACAGTCCATTAAGCAGATTGAAATTATCTCAGACGCCGAGTGTGCAGTAGTTTTCTTTCAAGTGTTCAGCTCTTCGGTGAACTCTCCGTGTGACTCCGGATCGACAATCTCAAAATCCACCCCGAATGGAAGCTAGTTGCTTTTCCTGCTGCCAGAAACCTGTCGCTGACGAGAATTTTGTTGCTCGTCGCACGTAACCTGCTTCGTTGAAGTCGAAACTCTCGGCACAGTTGGCAAAATCAACATTATTGTAAGCCCATTGGTCGCTCCAGAAAGCCACGCCGATTAGATATTTAGCGCAAGACTTGGTAACTGACGGTTGAACTCAACCTCAAGTTGCAGATGTCGCCAGACGCAGGGATCAAAAAAACGAAACCAGTTGACTCCGAAAACGGCAGGATTCATCTGTCACTTGCCTCCATCCAGTCAACTCAGCCTTAGTGTTCAGGCGCTGGCTTTGTCCTTTTCTGAATAAAATTGGAAGTAAATCTATCATTGGCTTGCCAGTGATTCGTCACGCTGAAAAAGAGACTTGGCAAAATCAAGCAATGACGAATTACCAAGAGCAGTGACCAGGAGAAATACCGATGGCTCGGTTTCAAATATTGTCATTGATTGGAGGTGGGATCCGCGGCGCCTTCGTTACATCCTATCTGAAAGAACTGGAAGCCAAGCTGGGTCAACCGATCGCAGAATCGTTTGACTTGATTGCCGGCACGTCGACGGGTGCGATTATTGCGGCCGGGTTAGCGTCTGGAATGCCGGCGGCCAAGATGCATGACTTTTACG
>CAZOXC010000365.1:0-4285 GCA_964583205.1 uncultured Pirellulaceae bacterium
GTCATATACCCACTGAACATGGTTGTGTGACCTGCTCGAGTCATCATGATCAAAGTGCCAAGTCCCACTACATGTGACCAGTGGAATTTGACCTTGCACGAGCGCAACGTCATCAGCGAAACCGCCATTACCAATCCCAGGCTGTATACAAAATACACAGCGGCTGATAATTTCAACGGCAAGAAACTGAACGGCAGATGCAACAAGAAGTTGAGTGGCGAGAATAATGGGAGTCCTCGTTCCACCGGATATTTTTCAGGATAGGCTTCACTGAACGGATTCAAACCTTCGGCGAAAGCTTCCGTCGGATAATACACCGCGTTTTGAAAGTCGAAATATCCTAGATCTTCCCTGTTAAAAACGCCCGGCGTGCTGGAATAAAAATCATTGACAATACGAAAACCGGTCGCCGCCGTTACCAGACAAAACAGGACCAACACGACGACTGGAAGCCACTTGGGCGTTGGCAGAACGACAGCGCTTTCCCGCCTGGCATCAGGATCACAGGGGTGTTCGGATGGGGAGGACAACATGCTGGCTGAGCGGGATTTCCCTGGTCGCTTTGACATAAAAAAGACTATTCAGAAGGCAGTTTCTTCATGTTAGTCGATCTATTTGGCAAACCACGTTAAACTTGAGATTATGACAAGATTTATTATGATCGGCGGATTTCTTGGCGCCGGAAAAACCACCACGATTGCCCGACTCGCACAGGAATTTATTTCGACTGGAAACAAGGTTGGAATCGTCACCAACGATCAAGCCGCGAATCTGGTTGATACGCTCTCATTGCGATCACAAGGATTTGATGTCGGCGAAGTCGCTGGTGCATGTTTTTGTTGCAACTTCAACGATCTTACAGATACGATCCAGGATCTGGAAGACAGTCAACATCCAGACATTGTTATTTGCGAACCGGTTGGTAGCTGCACCGACCTCGCGGCCACTGTGATTCAACCGATGATCCAGCTTCACGAGGGTCGTTTCGACATCGCTCCATACGGCGTAATCCTCAAACCCTCGCACGGAAGAAAAATTCTGAGCGGAGACCAGCGCGGCGGCTTCAGTCCGAAAGCTGCCTACATCTTTAAGAAACAACTTGAAGAAGCCGACTTTGCAATCGTTAACCAGATCGATCGTTTGAGCGATGAACAAGTGGCCGAACTGACACAACTACTCCAGGACAATTATGGCGATCTACCGATTGTCAAAATGAGTGCCAAAACCGGACAAGGTTTCTCGGAACTTCTGGAAATGCTGAAACGAAAAGGAGACTTCGGTCGGAAGATTCTGGATCTCGACTACGATGTCTACGCCGAAGGTGAAGCTGAACTGGGTTGGCTGAACACGGCACTGAAACTGGAAAGTAATGCAGCCGTCAGCCTCGACAAAATCACTCTGGAAATCGTTCAGGAGATCCATCGGCGGATTGATTCAAGCCAGTCTGAAGTCGCTCACCTGAAGGTCCTTTCAATCTGGGACGGTGCTCACGCCGTTGCGAATTTGACAAGCAGTGAGGGCGAGCCTGTGCTGTCGCTGTCTTCCGATATTGAAACCACTCAAGCCGATATCGTGGTCAATGCTCGAGTCGCCACCGATCCGGAACAATTGTCCTCGCAAGTTGACGCGGCAATCGTCCAGGTCGCCGAGACGTATTCTGTTGAACTCAAAACCATCAAGTCGCAGTCGTTCCGCCCGGGACGTCCGGTACCCACCCATCGATTCGAAACACCGGCTGATTGATAGCCATTGAAATGACTACAGATTATTCCACCATTCATCAGCCGATTACCGAGCCGCTAAACCCGCCGCTCGAACTGGACGAGGACCAACGGCAGTTTTTTGACGACAACGGGTACTTGAGCGGCATCAAGTTGCTGGAACCTGCTCAATGCAACCAGTTGCTTGAATCGTTGCAAACTTTGATGGAACCAGATTCCGTCAATAACGAACTGTGGCACGAGATTCATTTGAACGAGTCCGGTGATCCCGACGCCATTTTGTTTCATGCTTTGGGTGCCTGGCGAATCGATCCACACTTTCATGATTTGCTTTGGAATCCCAGTTTTGTTTCGGTTGCCGAGCAGCTACTTCAATCGCCGGTTCGTTTTTGGCACGACCAGTTGTTTTGCAAACCGGCCAAGCACGGTGGGAACGTATCCTGGCATCAGGATTATTCGTACTGGACTCGAACAACCCCCATGCAACATCTGACGTGTTGGATCGCGTTGGAAGATGCAAATTTGGAAAACGGATGTATCCAGTACATTCCCGGCAGCCATCATTGGGACTTGTTACCAATCACCGGACTGGCCGGTGACATGGCGGCGATTCGTGAGACGCTGAGCGAGACTCAGTGGAAACGTCTACAAAATCCGGTCGCGATTGAATTGAAGCAGGGCTACGCTTCTTTTCACCATCCGCTCTTGGTTCATGGATCGGCCCGGAATGTTTCGGATCGTTCTCGCAAAGCGGCAGTCATCAACGCATTTGCAGATGGAGTCACTGCTCACAGCGACAAGCCTTTACTCAAAGGCATTCCGGCATTCGCAGCGGGCGAGAAAATTGAAGGGCAATATTTTCCGATTCTAAAGTGCATCGATCCAAAGAGTTCCCAATATTGAGTTCATTCAAGGAACAACATGGAAAGCGAAAACCAACAACAATGGCTTAATCGCCTAAAACAAAAGAAAGTTATCGCGGCACTGTTGTTCTTGCTCGCTTTTTCATATGCGATTTATCACGTTTGCGACATCGCGATCAAACGTGGCCCTCCCTCACCTTCCAAAGAAATAACTCACTTATTGGGACCGGTAGATGATGATGGCTACATCGATTACTTGGCCGGCTTAAATGAACTACGGGCCACTGGAATTTCGTCGGGCGAAAATGCAGTCGTTGGTTTGCTGGAGTTGTTTGATCCCAACTCTGATCGGCTGGAAATTCACCCGGAGACTTTTGACGCTCTTTCGATCGAACAAAACGAAAATGGAGAATTTCTTGAATTGTTTCGGTGGGCGGTCGATGACGAGGTGCAGCGACGCATCGCCAGTGGAACCGTCGAACGTTATGATGAATACGCGCTTTCACAAGAGTTAAGTTCGGTCGCTTCTCAACCTTGGGGACCGGAACAACAATGGGCGCAAGACTGGCTGCTCCCGATGAAGACTTCGCGTTCAATCCTCTTTCTCGTCCATCGTGTGATAGCGATTTTCGTATCGCTGCAGCAAGTCATCGAATTCATCGATCAAGTTGACCAAGTCTTCTTTGCGCAGTTTTTGCAAGTCCATCATCCGCTGAATCCGGCGGTGGGTTGGAACCACATGGCGATCCGGACGATGAGGTGGTTCAACCACGACCACGTCTCCGCCGGTTGTTCCTTCGTAACATGTCACGCTGGGCGAAGCCAGAACTCGATCCGCAAACGCCGCCAACTCTTGACCGGGGCGAAATAGAGAAGTGGCATCTCGCAAGCACCGTACGATATGAGTCGGACTGGAAACCAGAATCATTTGCTGGGTGCCTTTTTCCAGAAACAGCTTGCCGGCATGTTCAATTTCCTGCAGCGTATTCATCGAGTTCGTATCGAGTTGCAGGCGTTCAAAGAATTGTTGTCTGACTTCGAGAATACTGGAAATGCCTTGTTGACGAAGCAACTCGACGATCGGTTCGAAATTGATCAATTGCTCAAAGTGAACACTCAGATACTCGGCGGAGTACTCGGCCTCCAACAACGATTGGGGCGGAACTTTACCATAGCGAAAATCTTTTCTGGAGGCTCCCGTTCCGAAGACGATAATCTCCGCATCGAACCTTAGCGCGGTCAGCACGCCTTGCGGAATACGTCCCAGCGAGTTGGGCGGATCACCCCAGGCTATGTGTCGCCAGTTTTCGGCTTGCAAGTTACATCCGTGAACCAAAACGCCAGTTCTCATCTTTGCTTTCGGTGTGAAACTAACAATCAGTAACGGCAGACTACCGACGAAATTGCGATTGGTGAATTGGCAACTCAATCAAACCGCTCTTTGCATAAAAAAACCCGGTGCAAAACACCGGGCGAAGTTCAATGATCGCGGTCGAATACCGATCATCCGGATCCACTATCGACGACTCAGCGTTCCGCGCTGAGGCACCTGGGGAACCATAACAGGGATCGGCTGGATGTCGAAAAAGATTCCCTTGCCTGCCAGAGAGGGAATCGACTTCGGTCGCACAGCACCCTGCATTCCACCAATCGAATCGACACGAGCTTTGAACTTCTTGATGACTTTGGCGATGTCTGGAT
>CAZOXC010000366.1:0-3961 GCA_964583205.1 uncultured Pirellulaceae bacterium
ATCGAACATTCGTTACATCTATCATTACAATCCGCCCAAATCGATCGAAAGTTACTCGCAGGAAATCGGGCGTGCCGGACGCGACGGCGAGGTCTCTCGATGTGAAATGATGTTCGTCCCCGAAGATCAAATTACATTGGAGAATTTTGTTTTTGGAGATACGCCCTCATTGCCCTCGATCGAAAACCTGGTCGCCGAAATCGCCAGGCAGCCAGACGAGTTTTTTATCAGCCCGATCAAGCTTGGAAATTTATGCGACATTCGATCGATTGTGATTCAAACGTTGATGACTTATCTGGAACTGGACGGATACCTCGAATCCACATCTCCGCGATACGACAGTTATTCGTTCAAGCCCAATATCTCTGGCGAGCAATTGCTGGGGAATTTTGAAGGCGAGCGTCAACAATTTGTTCGCGGCCTGCTGGCCTGTAGCAAAAAACGAAAGATCTGGTTTTTCATCGACATTGGCGAAGCGATGGAAAAACTGAGTTGCGATCGTTTGCGAGTTGTTAAAGCACTCGACTATTTTAACGAGCAAGGCTGGATCGAATTACGAGCCAGCGGTTTGGTACACGGATATCGCAAGTTGCGTTCTGTCGATTCGCAACAGGAATTGGCTCAATCGTTATTTGAAAAAGTGGAAGCTCGCGAAACAGGCGAAATCCAGCGGACTCGGCAGTCGCTCCAGCTATCTACGGCCGCCGAATGCCAGGCCGGAGTGCTCTCGTCTCACTTTGGTCAGCCTTTGGATCAGCCCTGCGGCCAATGCTCGTTTTGTGTTGGCGAGGGACCTTTTGAAGTTCCCGAACCGGTCTATAGTGAGCTTGCGCAATCGACTTTGGACGAGGTCCAGCAGTTGATCGAGCAGAAACCGGCCGCCCTGAATACGCCTCGCGCCGTGGCCAGATTTTTGTGCGGGATTCGCTCGCCGGCTTTGACTCGAGCCAAGCTCACCGGTAACGGATCTTTCGGCAGTTGTGAAAAAGTCCCTTTCGATAATGTGATGCAACAAGTTGAATCTTGCTTGACGTTTGCAAACAAGCCGCCATTTTGATTTTTGGCTGGACCCCGATAAAAATCGAAAACTTGGTTACAATCAAGGTAAGGCCGGCTCGCTGTTGGCCATTAAGTTTTTACCTGGTTGAATTCAGTATGATGATTTTTCGTGCCTTGTTTGTTGTGACTGTTTGCCCCTTGTTCTGTTGGAGCGGGATACCGGCGGTTGCACAGTCATTCCAAAGTGACGGCCGGTTGGTGCTGGGAACGGAGTCGAACAAAAGCGCTTCGGTTCGTATGGGTGATCTGGACGGTGACAATGACCTGGATGTCGCGGTCGCCAACGGCAGGCACTGGCCGCAGCAGAATTTCGTTTTTCTCAATCAGGGCAGGGCACGGTTCAATGTTGTGCGACCTGTCGGGCTTGATCGGTCGACCAGTTACGCTTGCGAGTTAGCGGATCTGGATGGCGACGGTGACCTGGATATCGCCACTGGCAATGACATGGCGCCTTGTCAAATATTCCTCAATGATGGGAAAGCCAATTTTACTTTTGAGTGCGAGTTTGGTGGAATCTCCAGTGTACGCAGCATGTCCATCGCCGACATCGACGGAGATGGGGACTCAGATATCCTGCTCACTTGTCGAGGTCGCTCGAATCGAATTTGCTTGAACAACGGGCAAGCGAATTTTGATAATCAAATCGAATTCGGAACCAGAACGGATTCGACAATCGACGTTGCGGTTGGCGACGTCAACGCTGACGGTCATCCTGATTTGCTGCTTGCCAATCGCGACGGGCAGCCCAATGTCTGGCTGATCAACGATGGGAAGCTGAACTTCGAGCAAAGCCGGTCCTTTGGTGATCCTCGAAGTCCGTCCCGAGCCGCTACGGTTGGCGACTTCAACAATGACGGTAACCTTGACTGGGCCGTCGGCAACATCGGCCAAACGAACCAGGTGTTCCTGGGTGATGGAGAAGGCGGCGTTGCTGCGGTTGTCGATTTTGGTCAGGCAGACGGGCGAAGGTATTGCCTTTCAACCGCTGATCTTGATCTTGACGGCGACCTGGATCTGGTCGCCGGTAACGCTGGCCAAACCGATGCAGTGTTCTTCAATAACGGCGATGCAACCGAGTTTCGCCGGGAAGCTTTGGGGCAGCAGGCGCTTTCCACTTACGGACTGTGCGTGGGTGACTTGAATGCGGACGGAAAGCCCGATATCGCGGTCGCCAATTCTGATGACTTGAATATGGTTTATCTCAATCGAATCGTTCAGGACCGGCCAACCGAAACCGAAGATGAAATTGATTCGGAATCAAGTTCAGTGGACCTGGCAGATTTTCAGCGCCGATCAGAATATCGCTCGAGCGACTGGCTTTCTTTTCGAGGCACCGGCGGACGTGGTGTGGCCGAGGGTTTTCAATTGCCGACCAACTGGAATGCCGATCCGGAATCCGGAGCGTTGGAAAATGTTCATTGGCAAGTTGATGTTCCGGGGCTTGGTCATTCAAGTCCGGTGATTGTGGGCGACAAATTGTTTTTGTTGACGGCAGTCGCCAAAGCGGGAGCAGCGCCTCTGCAAGTCGAATCGGGCGGGCGACCGACTGCCGCCGATGACAACGGCGAGCAAGATTGGCTGCTGCTATGTTACGACAAGAACAACGGCCGCGAGCTTTGGACGAAGACTCTGTATCAAGGGAAGCCCCGTGCCACTCGACATGCAAAGGCAACGCATGCGAATACAAGTGTCTGTGTGGTGGGCCAGCAATTGATCAGCTTCCTGGGCTCGGAAGGGTTGTATTGTCATGATCTGGATGGCAATCAGCTTTGGAAACAGGATTTGGGCGTGATCAATATCAGCAAGTATGGAATTGGTTGGGGCTTTTCCAGCTCGCCCGCAGTTTTCGACGGCAAGATCGTGCTGGTTTGTGATGACCCCGAGAATCCATTTGTGACTTGTCGCCAACTAAGCGATGGCGAAGAACTATGGAGAACTTCTCGCAAGGATGATTGCGAACGAAGTTGGGGAACACCGCTTGTTCATCAACAGAATGAAACGACTCAAGTCGTTGTGAACGGTTGGCCCTGGATCGTTTCCTACCGTCTCTCGGACGGCGAAGAAATTTGGAGGATCAAGGGCGGTGGAGACAATCCGGTCCCCAGCCCCTTCGAAGCCCATGGTTTGATTTACATCACCAGCGCCCACGGAGGTCCTTCACCAATCTTTGCCGTCAATCCGTCGGCCCGGGGCGAATTGGATCCGAAGGATACCGATTCGATCAAATGGAGTATTGAAAAAGGTGGTTCATACATGTCGACACCGGTGGTGTATGGCGATCAAATTTATGTCGGTGACGCTCGAGGAATCGCTCGGACCTTCAACGCGCAGACTGGGGAAAAGCTCAAGGAAATCCGGCTGGGCAGCAAGGCCGGTGTGATCGCATCACTGGTTGCGGGAGATGGCAAGATATATGCGGCGTCGGAAAACGGAACGGTCTACGTTCTCCAGCACGGCAGCGACTTGAAGATCATTGCCGAAAACTCGATGGGCAGTCCCTGCCTGGCCACCCCCGCCATTTCCGCCGGAACGATTTTTATTCGAACAAGAAATCAGCTAACCGCGATCAAGCAGTAAGTCGTTTGGCAATGGCTTCAACCTTGCAGTGTGTCAACGTTGTAGTGTGTCAACGTTGCCAGTGTAAATCGAGTCGGGTGCCATGCTTCACGCCTTTTAGGACAGGTGCAACCATTAAACGCACGCATGCTTACGCGATAGATGTGGCAGTGGCGAACGTCGCGTGAGCATGTTTCAGTTGGCAGGCTTAAAACAACCGCTGCGGCTCGCGTAAACATGGCACCCCGGGCGATCAAGCAGTAAGTCGTTTGGCAATGGCTTCAACGTTGCCAGTGTGTCAACGTTGTAGTGTGTCAACGTTGCCAGTGTAAATCGAGTCGGGTGC
>CAZOXC010000366.1:4061-4284 GCA_964583205.1 uncultured Pirellulaceae bacterium
GCGATAGATGTGGCAGTGGCGAACGTCGCGTGAGCATGTTTCAGTTGGCAGGCTTGAAACAACCGCTGCGGCTCGCGTAAACATGGCACCCCGGCGATCAAGCAGTAAGTCATGTTCCTTTTGGATTCCATACCGAAATCGCGCGCAATTCCCGGCGTGATTCACAAAATTAGAGGGCCTTTCAAAACCTCTTTGCGACGTTGATTAAGCACGCGAGGTTAAG
>CAZOXC010000367.1:0-4283 GCA_964583205.1 uncultured Pirellulaceae bacterium
CCACGGTACTTTCGATGCCATCTCTTACAAGATTATCAAAGTTAGTGCCTTGGAAGTACTCAGCAAACAATCCATCTCCATTAGACAACCCAGTTGGGTCAGTTTCTGGCGTGGGTTCGGGCGTTGGATCGGGAGTCGGTTCTGGAGTTGGTTCTGGAGTTGGATCTGGAGTCGGTTCTGGAGTTGGATCTGGAGTCGGTTCCGGAATCGGTTCTGGCGCTGGATCTGTGTCGGTTACAGTAGACAGGGTAATCGTCTGGTTGGTACGCACCCAACCGACAGTTTCAAAAGTGTGACCAGTTTCCGTATCACGCGACCGTTCTTCTTCTACGAAAAGGCTCAAGGAATTATTCGACTGGTTAGTGATTCGCAGGCCCGCGGTGTCACTGCCATTGAGCGTCTGTTGATCGGCCAAGACGATGCCGTCATAGCCCGTCGCCAGCGCAGTCGTTGCTACATCTTCATCAACCTGGAACTGGCCTGTTGCGAAGTCATCGAATTGCCCTGCAGAGAATGCGATGTAGTGAAACTCTTGAAAATTGAAAGCAACATTACGACGCGCTTCTTCAACTTGCAAACGTGCTTCGAATCCTGACTGAGTGACGTTATCAATTCGATGGGTCAACTGATCCGCGCCGTTTTCACTGGCGACCTGGCCAATCACAACCGGAGCCCCGTTGAAGGCGGCCTCCAAATCAATGCCCGCGACCGGCTCACCCACCTGCGTGCTGCCGGCTTCAATGATCGCGCCATCGGATAGTGTATGAACGCCGCGTTCTACGGCAAACCATGAGACCGTTTCGGCAATATGGAATCCATCGAGGTATTCCCATTCTTCAAATTGAAACTGAAATCCAGTCTGAGTGACATTCCGAATTCGAGCGTGAACTGGGTTAGAACCGTTGAACGAAACAGGACTAACCACAACAACAGCATCCTGCAATTCCTGGTCGAACACGACGTCGTGCCACTGATTTGCATTATTCTGACCGGTAGTTACCGTTCCGGTTAGCGCGATGACAATTTCTTCTGAAGGAGTAGCAATTCCGCCACTTGAAGCATATTGGAAAAAACCGTTGGTGTGCAAAACATCCCCGCGTCCAAAGCCGGGTTCAATTCCGCCATCCGTGTAGGTGCCCGTCGAAAAGACTTCAGGGGATTCAGTTTCAAACCTTACATTGTCGATTGCAATTGCATCGATACGTACATTGCGATCGGTGCCGGTAGCTTGATCAAACAAGTCGTTCACAAAGTCGATCCGAATTTGATCGCCCGTCACCGACTCGTCAGTTTCGAAAGTGAGAGTTTGAAATACTCCAGCATCAGCGCCGTTGCCAAGGTCGGAGTAAGTGGCAACAGCATTACCATCAATGACAAGCTGTATTTGTTCTTGCCCAGTCGTGCCAGCGGCAAAGATCTGAACTGTCGACAGCATCTGGCGTTCTTCCAGGGCTTCTGCGGTTAGAGAGAGTGGGGAGTGTTTTCTGCTGCGGGATGCAGATTTTCCGTTAGGTAGGATCATGTGTCTTTTCGAATCAAGAGGGCGAGCAAGGTGTGTAACAATAGAATTCAAATTGTGTTTTTGTAGTTTAGTTGGGGGCATTGGCGTCGCAAGCCACGTGCCTGACAGGCTAAGATCTCCGGCATCGAAAAAAACAGAATCATGATCAAAAAAAACCGCCTAACTGCCTGTCTTTCCATGAAAAATGCCTGGCAAGCCTGCCCCACGCAATTTCGACTCCAAGACGGATGTTTTGTTAGATTTCCATCAATCGAGTATGGTAGAGGTATTCTCCACAAAAACCCCCTCGTCCGTTGCTTGACAAGGCGGCATGCGCTCGCAGCACGGACATAGTGAGCCATATTTAAACGGATAGACTTAAGGCAATGTGATACTTGGAAATTGCAAGTAGTATGACCGACGTTGCATATCACCACTAAGTGTTTAACTGTGATGACCAAATCGAACATTAATTACCTGAATGGATTCTTAAAGGCATTTCAATTAGTGAATTGCAAGGTCGACCACGCACTGGATTACTACATCCGCGACATGCAAACGCCCCACCTTGGGCTCGGCCTTCCGTTTGAGTCGAATTGTATTCGGTCCTGTTTCGAGAAACAGCTCAATGCAAAAAACAACTCGTACGCAAGTACAGGACCAGAGGACGACAAAGAGGTAGTCGCGCAATACCAGGATTCAAACTGGGATGCGGTGCTTGTTGCGCTGACGAAATGGTTATATCTATACTTGAACGACTCTGATGGTTTGCAACTGAAAGATCCGACCGCTGCATTTACACTGACCGATCCTGAAAATCAAACATGCTTTGCCGAGCAGTTTCAACAGGAAATGAAAGCATTGATTGGCGAGGCGACTATCCAGTTGGCAGTGAACGAGAATGGCCGTTTCTTTGGGTGTGTTTATCTTTTCGATGCCGGCACACAATTCTTTGAATTACGATTGGGCACTCATTTCTGAATGAAAGAACTCACATCAACAGATCTCCTGTCGCACCAACCGGCAGATAACAAAGTCGCCAAGCCCCGTTGGCCTGGCTGGGTCGCTTCGTTCATCAAAGTATACCCACTCAGCGTTGACTAACGTTGCGTGTTCCACCTATTGATGCGAATCCTTAAAGCCACTGCTTTGTTTGCACAATTTATTCCAAATCCATTTGCACCAATCCCGCTGAACTGGATTCCGTTCCTGTTCTTCTCTGCCGTCTTTATTGGCTCGTGCTTAGTTACGTGGTTCTTTCTCAAGATACTAAGTAGGGCAAAGTTACTTGGGTTTCTGCGTAGTTCTGGCCTTGCCGCTGCGATCACAATAGGGCTGTTATCGATTTGGCTGTGTTGGCCAAATTTAAATGACTATTCTGAAGTTGTTACAGTTGCGAAACCGGGAATCAACATTTCTGTAGTTGTCAGTAAATTTGGGCAGCCGTCTGAAATTCATACACAGGCAGATGGGACACGGACGTTTTTGTATGCGGAAGGGATGATGACTGGATACACTAGCATTGAAACTGACCCCAATGACATAATTGTCAGCGTAGGATTCGTTGATTAGGAGATCGCCTTAAGTGAGGTTCCGAAAAACGGATGAGAGTGTGAACACGTGAAGCCGGACTTTCGCGTGATTTTGAAATGAAAGATTGCTCGTTCCGGCTTGGTGATCACGGACGTTATCCGCTTGAGAATATGAATTCAACAAACATGAAATCGCTGCCGCTATCTTTAATGTTGTGCTTGCTGACTGCGACTTTCACATCTGCTCAACAGAAAGAGTCAGTCGCGCCTCTGACGATAGGCCAAACGATCAGTTTCGATTCTGAACTGCTGGGAGAGGAACGCCGCCTGAATGTATACCTACCGTTGAATTACGAGAAGGATCAAAAAGCGAGTTACCCGGTTATCTATGTTTTAGATGGCTCGCTGGATGAAGACTTCATCCATATTGCTGGCTTGACGCAGTTTGGTTCATTCTCATGGGTCGGAATGTTGCCTGAGTCAATTGTTGTAGGAATCGGAAATGTTGATAGAAAACGTGATTTTACGACACCCTCTACAAACAAAGAAGATCAAGCGGATTTTCCAACGGCGGGTGGGTCGGCGAAGTTCATTAAGTCACTCGAAGAAGAGATACTACCAATGATTGAGGGGCGGTATCGAACCAGTGGCGTCGAGACAATTATTGGACAGTCACTCGGTGGGTTGCTTGCAACCGAGATCCTCTTCAATCGCCCGAGTCTATTTGACAATTACATCATTGTTAGTCCCAGCTTGTGGTGGAATGATCAACAGTTATTAGAATCCGATGTGCCGACCTTTAAGCAACCGAAATCTGTATTCATTGGTGTTGGTAATGAAGGTGAAGAGATGGAAGGATTTGCGAAACAGCTTTCCGAAAAACTTAAAGTTGAAGGAGGCGACCGACTGCGGCACTTCTACCAGTACTTTCCCGATCAGGACCATGGAGACGCCCTGCACCTTGCAGTTTACAGAGCTTTCGAATCAATATTCGTTGTTGAAATCGAGGAATGAGCAAATGACAATGGACTTGCGCGTGATTTTGTAATGGAAGATTGCTCGTTCCGGCCAGGTTATCATTGACGTTGACCGTTCCTGACCAATTCTGAGTTCACGCTTGTCAGACGCAAAACTAATCAATACCCGATAATCATCGAGGTCACAAAAATGAGTCATACTGAAAAACGAAAACTTGTAGCCATGAATGCTGCATTGCTGGCCGGCGCCGGTTTGGCCTCGTTTGTTTTGCC
>CAZOXC010000368.1:0-4266 GCA_964583205.1 uncultured Pirellulaceae bacterium
AATCTACAAATTCCGCCAGAAAATCCTGGACGGTGCCAGTTGTCGTGACGTTGTGATCGATATGATCAACGAAGAGATCGAATTAAGACTGTCGTCATTGCTGGAAGATGATTTTGGGTCTGAATCGTTCGCGAAATTTGCCGGATCCCGGCTGTCGACTCAACTGGAAGGCCGCATTTTCCGCAAAATGGAATTCAAGGAAGCGGAAGAAATTGCCAAGGACGAAGCCGAACGAAATGCGGAAGGCGATATTCTTTCCAAGGTCGAAGAGAACCTGCCCGAAAATGAAGATGAGACCGAATGGAATTGGGAAGCTTTGGCTCGCTTTGCCAACTCCAATTGGGAACTGGGGCTCCGCGACCGGGATCTCAAGAAACAAGGTCGTGATCGGGTTGACGAGTTCCTGGTCAACAAAGCTCGGGAAGCGATTGGCAAAGTTGATCTGGAAGAGGGCGCGCATATGCTCAGCCGCGACTTCAACTACCAGATGTCGGCCAAATGGCTGAAAGCCAAATTCGGTTTTGATGTCGATCCTGTCGAAATGGAAAAACTGGATGATCCGGCCAAGGTCAAAGCCAAGGTACTGGATTTGGCGATTGAGCAATACGACAACAAGGAAGCTGAATATCCAGTGATGGCGGGGATGTACCGATTCGCCAAGAGCGGAATGGGCCAGCCCAAGATCGATCGAGAGGGACTTGTCGAATGGGCGACCAGTCGGTTTGCGGCGGAAGTCTCGATGGATGACTTGAAGAACAAGGAACGTGAAGAGATTCGTCAATTGTTGGTGGACAAGAGCAAGGTTCGCCAGTCAACCGCTCAGCAGATGATGACGAAGCTGGAAGAAAAAGTTGAATCGCTTTCCAGCGACGGCAACATTCCTCTCAAAAATGGCAATGGTGCGGTGAATTCGCTGGCGGACTGGTTGCAGGACAACGCCAACTACAAAATGGAACCGGAAAAGTTCGACGATCTGGACCGGGATGCACTGACCAACAAACTCAGCTCGATCGTCGCCGATTACTACCATCCGGAAATGCGACGGATGGAAAGGATCGTCTTGCTGGAAGTGGTGGACAACGCCTGGAAAGATCACTTGCTGGCCATGGATTATTTGCGCTCTGCCGTAGGGACTCGTGGCATGGCCTCATTGGATCCCAAAGTCGAATACAAACGTGAAGGTATGCGGATGTTCGACGGTTTGTGGAATTCGATCGGTGAACGAGTTACGGACTTGATCTTCCGAATGGAACATCTTAACGAAGACTTCGTCAGCAACACCTGGGTTGAAACCAGCGCCGTTCACGAAGAAGCTGCAACCACCGCAGAGATGGCCGATCAGCAGGAGGTGATTGATCGATCCGGTAAGGCCGAGAAGAAAGTAGAGACCATTCGTAACCGTAATACGAAGGTCGGACGAAACGATCCCTGTCCTTGTGGCAGCGGACGCAAGTTCAAACAGTGCTGCATGAGGAAAGATCGCATCGCTTAAAGGATGTGGGGCCCGCAGGTGGCCTCGCCCCATAACAAGACAAAGGGAAAGGAATCACTTTGTTTAGTCGGTTGTCCAGTTGGTTGTACAGTTTGTTGCTCCTGGCAATGTACGGATTGCTTGCGCCATGGTTTGTCTATCGTGCCCTGTTCAAGGGCAAGAGATGCGGCAACTGGCGGCAACGATTTCTGGGGTTGGCTCCACAGCGAGCGTCCCGGCAGAATCTTCAGTCGGCCCAAACGAAGGTGATTCGTGTCTGGTTTCATGCAGTGAGTGTGGGTGAAGTCAATTTGCTTGCGCCCGTTATTCTGGAGTTGAAGAAGCAGCGTGCGGAACTGGAAATTCTGATTTCCACGACGACCAGAACGGGATTCGAACTGGCGGGAAAAAAGTATCCAGAATTGACGCGGTTCTATGCACCGATCGATTTTGTGTGGGCCGTCAAGAATGCTTTGCGGCGAGTCCAGCCGGATTTGGTTGTGCTGAGTGAGTTGGAATTGTGGCCCAATCTCATCGGCGAAACGACTTGCTCAAATATTCCGCTGGCTGTGATCAACGGAAGGCTTGGTGACAAGAGCTTTCGAGGTTACCAGAAGTTGGCCGGGTTCTTCCGCAAGGTGCTACAGAAAGTTTCATTGGTATGTTCCCAGGATGCCGAAACCTCGGCGAGATTTAAGCAACTGGGAGTACCAGCAGAACGAATTCAAACGACAGGTTCAATCAAGTTTGATGGTGTCAAATTAGTTCCGTCAGTGGAGAGAACCGAAGAGTTGCGTCGCTTGGCCGCTGTTGAGCCTGGCGAGTTGGTTTGGGTTGCCGGTAGCACACAGGCCGATGAAGAAGAGATGGTGGGCCGAATTTATTTGAGGCTCCGCGCCCAGATTCCCGGGTTGCGCTTGATCCTTGTTCCGCGTCACATCGAGAGGTCCGGGCGAATCGCGGGGCAGTTGGAAAGTTTGGGGTTAGAAACGTCCTTGCGAACTCAATTAATTCAAGACGGGCACGGCGATCGGGGAAAGCCGGATGTGGTGCTGGTCAATGTGATCGGCGAGTTGTTCGATTGGTGGTCGTTGGCCGATGTCGCGTTCGTCGGTGGCAGTTTCGGCAATCGAGGCGGGCAGAATATGATCGAGCCTGCCGCTCTGGGAGTGGCGACTTGTTTTGGCCCCAATACCTGGAATTTTCGACAGGTGGTGAAAATGATGCTGGCCGCAGATGCTGCTTGTCAGGTGAATTCCGAGTCGGAATTGGAGTCATTTGTGAGGCGATGTTTGCAGGATACTGGCTGGAGCAATGCTATGGCCGCTCGAGCACAACTGCTGGTGAGCGAGCAACAGGGTGGTGCTTTGAGAACCGCCCAGCAGTTGCTGAAATTGCTGGACGGCAACTCGGCGTATTCTCGCGCTGCCTAATGGGTGGTTGCCGGGATCAGAGTCTGCATCGGCGAATGTCGGCGGCTTTCGCGAAATTTCCATTGGCCGTTGAGAACTGGGCGGTGTCTCAAGTACAATACGGTGCATCTGATAAACCCTCATAAAATTGCATATTGCTTCAGGAGATATTCGTGGGAAACAACAAGTACCTGTTTACCAGTGAGTCGGTGAGCATGGGCCACCCCGACAAACTAGCCGACCAGATTTCGGATGGCGTTTTGGACGCCATCTTTGCTCAAGATCCCGCCAGCCGGGTTGCTTGTGAGACAATGGTGACCACCGGGATCGCCATTATCGCCGGTGAGGTTTCAACGAATGCACAGGTCGATTTTCAACAAGTTGTCCGCGATGTAATTCGAGATGTCGGTTATACCGATGACGATATGGGAATCTCTGCTGACACTTGTGCTGTAATGGTTTCGCTGGATAAGCAGAGTCCGGATATCGCTCAAGGTGTCGATGAAAATTCGACTTCCGGTAAGGATGTCGGTGCAGGTGACCAGGGCTTGATGTTTGGTTACGCTTGCAATGAAACTGAAGAATTGATGCCGACACCAATCGCCTTGTCGCACCGAATTCTCAATCGATTGACCGAAGCTCGCAAGAACAACGAAGTTGACTGGTTGCGCCCGGACAGCAAGAGTCAGGTAACTGTGGAGTACGAGGGGAACAAGCCGATTCGAATCGACACGGTAGTGGTTTCCACTCAGCATTCTGAGTCAGTCACCAACGAAGAGATTCGACAATTCATCATCGACAAGATCGTCAATCCTTCATTGCCGCAGGATCTGGTCAATGGCGACATTACTTATCACATCAATCCGACCGGTCGTTTCGTGGTTGGCGGACCGCATGGCGATTGTGGATTAACGGGGCGTAAAATTATCGTCGACACTTATGGTGGCTGGGGACGTCACGGTGGTGGTGCGTTCAGCGGAAAAGATCCAACGAAAGTGGACCGTAGCGCCGCTTATATGGCTCGTTACATCGCAAAGAATATTGTGGCTGCCGAGTTGGCCCAGCGTTGTGAAGTTCAATTGGCATATGCGATTGGAGTTTCCGAGCCGGTCAGCATCAAAGTGGATACCGAGGGAACTGGCACAGTCAGCGACGAGCAACTTTGCGCGGCGGTTCGAGAGCTGTTTCCCCTAACGCCTAAAGGGATTATCGACCATTTGGATCTGCGCCGTCCGATTTACCGAAAAACAGCCGCCGGGGGGCACTTTGGACGCGACGACGCCGATTTCAGTTGGGAAAAGACTGACTTCACTGGCAAGCTAACGGAAAAACTGGGTGCAGCAGCCACCGCTTGAAAAATTTAGTTCAAATCGCTGTTTGGAC
>CAZOXC010000369.1:0-4255 GCA_964583205.1 uncultured Pirellulaceae bacterium
TTAATGGAGAGTCGTTCGGTTTTGTCCAGGTCGAGGCTGATCGTATCGTCTTGCCCGGTTCCCCAAACCGTGACCTGTTGATCTTGAATGTTGACCAAGTTGTCGAATCGCAGATCAAAGTCGGATTGGTTGCCACTGATTCTGAGGAAATATGACTCGCCTTGTTGGACGGTTGCATCCACGCGAGCTCGGATTTCGTTGGCGTTACCGGAGGCGATTCGTTCCAGCCGACTGTTGTAGACTTCCAACGTCAAATCGCTGGTGTCGCCGGAACCTGCATAAGCGTGAACCGTCAGTTGTCCGCTACGAGAAGCCGACAGTTGGTACCATTGCTGTCCGCTAACCGATTGGTTGGCAAGCTGCCGAGAGACAATGGTTCCGACTTGTTGCGAATTGGCTGTGGGATCGTTGGAAGATTCGATGTTGGCTGACAATTCAAATCGGCCCAGTGCTTCGTTGGCAGCGACAGAAAACGCGTAAGTTTGTCCGGCTTGTGCCTGGAACGTCAGTTGGTTACCCGTGACTTCGAATTCGGTTCCGGCTACTGAGAACTGTGGAGTCAGATCGTTGCTTTCGAAATTGACAACGACTTCCCCAGTTCGGTTGGCGGTGAATTGGAACCAGTCAACGTCGGAATTTCCGCCGATGATCCCTGACACGCTTCGAGCGGCGCTACCAAGGTCGCCCAGGTCGTGAGCTCGATGTCGGCCATTGGCGTAATCATCGCCAATCACGGACTTGATGGCGGCTTCCAGATCTACTCGACTGAAATACTGGCCGGTCGCACTGTCAAAAACGCTCTGTGCAGTTTGGCGAAATTGCTCGTACAGCAAATCCTGGTCAACATTTTCCGTACCGACAAACTCGTAGGCTTGCCGTAGTAAAACGCTACCTGCGGCGACATAGGGAGCAGCCATGCTGGTTCCCGAAGATCCCAGAAACGCATTTGTGCGGGAGTTTCCAAACACATGGTCAGGCACTGCGCTGCGAATAGTGTCGCCAGGCGCTACGAGTACTCGATCGTTTCGTTGTGAAAAATCGCTGATTTGGCCATCGGCATCGTGACTGGCGACTGGAACAACAAACGGGCTGACGGCCGGATAGCTGAGGCCTGTTTCGTTGAATTGACTGAATGAATTTCCGGCGGCGACGCTAATGAAAATCCCGTCTCTTTCCAATTGGCGAAATTCATTTTCCAAATTGCCCCAGTTGGGTACGTTGTCGCTGTTCCAGTTAGTGCCCAGGGAAAGATTGACTGTCGTGATCGGGTTGCGAAATGTGTCCTGATTTTCAATGACCCAATTCAATGCGTCTTCGACCCAGTCCAGGTTACCGACTCCGCTGTCATCGAAAACTCGCAGAGAAACCAGATCCACACCGGATGCGACTCCAGGATAGACGTTGTCGTTGCTGCCAATAATTCCGGCGACATGCGTTCCGTGAAATCCTGCTGGTCCGTCATCGTAGGGGTTCGCATCGTTTTCAGCGAAATCCCAACCACCGACCACCTGGTGCCCTTGGCCGAATCCGTTTCCGAATGCGGAATGATCCCAGGCAATTCCCGAGTCGATGACGGCAACCGTTTGGCCGGCACCGTCCAATTCATATTCGTTAATGATATTGGCGACACCAGAATCAACCGGTCCACTGCTCAAAGGCTGAATTTCAATCGGTTGTTGTAGATCCGATTGATCGAGCGGATCGATATCCACGCCCAGCGTGGAGATACCGTTAGTTGTGAATACAATGCGCTCTTCGAGTGTCTCGCACCGGAGTTGGCGTTGCAGGCGTTTTTGTTCTTTGCGCTGTTTTTTAAGCTGAACGTTTTTCTTGGATCGCATTTGATTCTCGCGCGGGCCCTGAGGGGTCAGTCAATGCCGTCGATGGACTTGGAAGCGCCAAGTCCTGTGGCGCGGGAAGCAAAAATTGTGATTGCGAGTGGGGCTCGCAAATTGGGGGTTACCGGTGAGGGAGCCGGTCCCGAAAATCTAGGTTTTCCTTAGTGTTTAGCAATCAAAACTGCAGCGAATCGCAAACTTGCTATTAGATTGCGTTGTTCAAGTTACTGAAATGAGCACCTCCAAATTGAGGATCAAATTTGAAAGGGTCATGACGATTGTGTGGTGTCAAAAGTGCTGTCAAAAAACAACATCGTTGAATTTTTACAGCAAACCGAAATGAAAAGCTGCTGATTTGGTTTCCAGTGTCAGGCTTTCGGGTTTGTGCCTGAATCTTTCAACTGCGGAATTCTCATTGCCGATTCCAATACAGTGGCTCAGACCCATGGTTTTACGAAAGAGAACGCTGTCAAGTTCGATGGCTGCCAGGATTATCCTCTCTGACCCAAGGAAAATTCGATGTCAATTACACAATCCTTAAAGCGACTCTATTTGGGACATCTTTCCAAGCCCAAGTCAGACAGAGTCATCTACCGAAATATTCTCAAGCAAGGCGCTGGTTCGATTGTTGAACTGGGAATGGGCAGCTTGCAGCGTACGTTGAATCTAATTGAGCTGGCTCAAGTGTCTTCCGGTGCTGCCAAGATCCGCTATACCGCAATCGATCTATTCGATAGCCGGCCAGCCGATATGCCCGAGTTGAAGTTGATTCAAACGCATCGAGAACTCTGCAAGACTGGCGCGCAAGTGAAATTGATGCCGGGCGATGAATCGGTACTTGGTCAAATCGCCAACAGTTTAACCAACTCTGATTTGATTTTGATCAGCAGTTGTAGCGATATTCAAAGCCAGAGCCAGTTACTGTTTTATTTGCCCAGAATGGTCCATGAGAACAGTCTGATTCTGCAGCAGCAGACGCTGGAATCAGGTGGCCGGAAATGGCGAGCGATCGATTCTGCCAAACTCAAGCTGGGCAAAGAGCAACTGAATCGTCAGGCGGCCTAGTCGGCTGGGTTCGTTCAGGATATCGGATTCAGTACGTGCGCAATCGGCATTTGGCGGCCAGTGCTGACAGGGATTGTTCAGGCGAAATCGAACTGGTGGTTGCCGTGCTTGCCGGCGCTGTACTTCGCTAAGTTGCCGAAATTTGGTAATTTCATCTGTTTGATTTGCTTGGCAAATGCGAATTAATTCGCGGGCGGAGAAAGTGAAACACGCTGCAATCGGACCTATTGCCGTTTATCTTCCTGAAAAAGAGGAAACGAACGACGACTTGCTGCGCGAATTTCCAAACTGGAATATGTCGGCGATCTTTGACAAGACTGGCATTCGGAAACGGCACATCGCTGCTGACGATGAAACGTCCGGCGATATGGCTGTCAAAGCGGCGCTCAAACTGTTTGATGAATACTCGATCGATCCGCAATCGATCGACTACTTGTTGTTGTGTACTCAGACGCCAGACTATTTCCTGCCCACGACGGCTTGTCTGGTTCAAAATCGGATTGGCATGCGAACGACTACGGGTGCGCTTGATTTTAACCTGGGTTGTTCTGGTTTCGTTTACGGGTTGTCGCTGGCGGATGGGCTGATTCGATCAGGTAGCGTGGGGCGTGTGCTGCTGATCACTTCCGAGACTTACTCGAAATTTATCGACAAAGCTGATCGAAGCTTGCGAACGATATTTGGTGATGGCGCGGCGGCTACGTTGATTGAGCCGGTTGATGAGCAGTCCATGAGAGGATTCAGTTTCGGAACTGACGGTAAGGGTGCAGACACGTTGCTGGTTCGCGAAGGCGGATTTCGTCCCGAGCCTGACGCGCTGAAACCGCGACATAAACATCGCTGGAAGAGCCAGTTGTATATGGACGGCCCCAGCTTGATCAACTTTGGAGTCGCCGTGATCCCGGAGATATTCGAGTTGATTTTGGAAAAAGCAAATATCGATCGTGATCAAATCGATTATTACTTGATGCATCAAGCCACCGTGAAGATGCTTGAACAAATGCAAATTCGTTTAGGGCTGCCGGATGGCAGTGTGCCCTTGTACCTGGAAGATGTTGGGAACACCGTTTCAGCGACGATCCCGTTACTGATTCAGAATATGCGCGACCAAGGGCAGCTTACCGCCACGCAGGAAACCATGATGATCGGATTTGGAGTTGGTTGGTCCTGGGCCGGTTGTATCTGGCGGGATCTGCTGAACCCATCCAGATAGTGCGGCGCTAAGACTAGATAAAGCCTTCAGGTAAAGGCACGCCCTTGATTACGCCATCGACAACCAGTTCTTTGTCGATAAAGATCTGGAATTGACAGTTGAACAACATGTTGGGTCGGTATTTGCGACGAGCGATCAT
>CAZOXC010000370.1:0-4240 GCA_964583205.1 uncultured Pirellulaceae bacterium
ACATAAGTTGGCGGTGTATCGAAATCGGCTGTCGAGTCGGAAGAAAAAAACCTGAGCCCCAGATAAACAGCTACCAGCAGAAATAAAGCCAGAAAGATTGCTATGCCGGCAATACGTCGGCCTGAAACGCCGGATTTCGGCGGGCTTGCATGATGATTATGGGTGCCGTTCTTTGACAATGGATTCGTCGCCTATTCAAATAGTTTCAGCATATCTTAAACCAAGTATTCTGATGGCACGACTTCAAAAGTGAGTTCACAGAGAACATCGGCCGAACAGACAATTTTGCAGTGGCAACGTGACCTTGCTAACTGGATGGTCGCGGTCGGTTTGAGCGATCAGGTCGACCGGACGCTGGAGTTGCTCGCGAGTATCCCTCCAGATGCGAATTTGCTGGAATATTTGAAATCTGATTTCGCCAGAGACTTGCTGGACCAGGGTGGCGAGTTATCCAGGACGCAGGGTGATGAATCGCAAAGTGGCGGACTGCTGTGGGCTCCGCAAGGAATGCCGATTGGCAAATTGGTTGCGCCAGTCAGTTCTCGATTGGGCCAGGTTCCGGGAATTGATTCGAATCTGTTCGGTGCCCTGCGGACGATTGTGGCGAGGCTTGGGCCGGATGAGATATTGCTGACTGGATCGGGCATGGCACTTGATCGATATTTGACTCGGGCCGCCAAGTTGTTTGATCGAGCTTGCACTCAACTGCGTCGGCAATCACTCAAGTCGGCGACGGCAAGCTGGCTGCGATCGACTGAAGGGTTGTATCTGATTCAGAGCGGTGGGAACTCGAGTATGCCACTGGACTCGGAGATTATCAATTTGGCGGATGTGATTTACGTATTAAACTGTCGGCCCAATGGTACTGTGTACAAGTCGCTGGACAAAAAAATGGCTGCCAATCTGGAGAACCCGGTGAGGGTCTGGGCGGATGGAGATGTCGCAACCAGAAACGAATGGCTTGAGCGAGGTGCGGTCGATTGGCATGTTCTGCAAGATGTTCCTGATGAGCGGGTTGGCAATCCGGTCGCTGTGGCGGTTGATCCGGCAACGATCAATTTTGATGACTACTTCGTGCATTGGACTCGTGACCAAAAAGATGGATTCGTCGATGAGAGTGAGTACGATTTGATTGACCGTTGTTTGCTGGGAGTTGAAAGTCCGGGCCAGCAGTTTTCGGCGCTGGGAGCGATACGGCGAATTCTTTCGCAGCGTAAATTGGCTGCCGGGCAACGCAGTTATCGAGGCAAGTGTCCCTGTGTTAGTTTTAGCGAGGTGCCCTTGCCGGAGCTTGTCAAAAAACGAACCTATCGACCGCATCGAGGTCGCTGGGACTACGAACACTATGGAATCGCGATTCGCAAACATGTATTGCAGCGTCTGGGGATTCGGCAAGTCATCTATGGTGACGAAGCGACCTGGGAGAGTCTGCCAGAGGAATCAAGGTTCCTGTTTCAGGCGGCGCATGCCAGTTCATCAGACATTGACTGGTCGGAAGAGCGAGAATGGCGTAGTTTGGGTAATGTTGATTTGAAGACTGTCTTGCCCGAAGAAGGCTTCGTGTTTGTAAAGAATCACAATGAAATTGAGTTGATTAGTTCACTCAGTCGATGGCCGGTGATTGCGATTGAGGACCTGTCGTAAGCTGGCAATTTGTTGCAAAAATTGCTCGGGAGCCTTAAAATTCGGATCGACAGTTCCCGCATTTATATAAAAGGCATCTCATGGCAACCGTTTTAGAGCCCGCAGTGAAGGCTGAAGTCAAATACACGCAGTGTTTTATCAATGGTCAATGGGTCGATTCGGCCAGTGGCAAGCGATTCGAAACCGTAAATCCTGCAACCGAAGAAGTGATCGCCGAAGTTTCCGAAGGCGACCAGGCCGACGTTGAGGCAGCAGTGAAGGCGGCGCGAGAAGCCTTCGAAAATGGTCCGTGGAGCCGTATGGATGCTCGAGACCGTGGACGGTTGATGTACAAACTGGCCGACTTGTTGGAAGAAAATCTTGACGAACTGGCGGCGCTGGAGTCGCTGGACAATGGTAAACCAATCCGGGATTCGCGAGCGGCCGACGTTCCACTGACGATCGATTGTCTGCGGTATTACGCCGGGTATGCGGACAAGATTCATGGTGAGACGATTCCGATTCGTGGGAACTACTTTTGCTACACTCGCAAAGAGCCGGTCGGCGTTGTCGGACAGATTATCCCTTGGAATTTTCCGATGCTGATGACGGCCTGGAAGGTGGGCCCTGCTCTGGCGACCGGTTGTGTAATCGTCATGAAGCCTGCCGAACAAACTCCCCTGACCTGCTTGCGAATGGCTTCGCTGGCGCAGGAAGCGGGAATTCCTGATGGTGTGATTAATGTGATTCCGGGATTCGGTCCCACGGCTGGTGGATCACTGGTCAAAAGTCCGGGCGTCGACAAGATCGCTTTCACGGGCGAAGACGCGACGGCCAAGATCATCATGCGTGAAGCAGCCGATTCACTAAAGCGACTGACTTTCGAGCTGGGTGGTAAGAGCCCCAACATCGTATTCGCTGACAGCGATCTGGATGCAGCAGTCGACGGTTCCTATTTCGGATTGTTCTTTAATCAAGGCCAGTGCTGTTGTGCTGGCAGCCGAGTGTTCGTTGAAGAATCGATTCACGAAGAATTCGTTTCCAAGATGGTCGCAAAGAGTGCTGCTCGGAAACTTGGGAATCCTCTCGACCCTGCTACGGAACAGGGTCCGCAAATCGATCAGAACCAATACGACAAGATCATGGACTTTATTGATCGAGGAAAGAGCCAGGGCGCTGAGTTGATTTCGGGCGGAAATCGGCATGGCGACAAAGGATTTTTCGTCGAGCCGACTGTTTTCAACAACGTTGAAGATGAAATGGATATTGCCAAGCTGGAAATTTTCGGCCCAGTTATGAGCATTCTAAAGTTCAAGAACACCAATGAGATTATTGAACGAGCCAACAACACGAATTTCGGTTTGGCCGCCGCGGTTTGGTCGAAAGATGTCAGCAAGGCCCATCAAGTTGCGGCTCAAGTTAAAGCCGGAACCGTTTGGGTGAATTGCTACGATGTCTTTGACGCAGCCGCGCCATTCGGCGGGTTCAAGGATTCTGGTCACGGCCGGGAACTGGGACTGGAAGGCTTGAAGCCATATCTGGAATCAAAGACAGTTACCGTCGCGATCTAGAAATTGAAACTCAGCGATCGATCATCCGAGCTTCCTCAGGGAGCTCGGTTTTTTTATGCGCACAAATATTCGATTCGCTTGATTTGCAAAACCGAATTGCCCGGTTGGTTACGATTTGAGCAACTGGCGATTGCAAATCGAGCGAATAGATTCTTCGTCGGCCATGATCCGAGTCTCAATTCCTTCGTTTATCAACGGGCCGCTCAAGGTGGCGAAGCGATCATGTTCGTGAGTGTTGATGATGGCTGTCACTGCATAGCCGCGTCTTTTCAGTTGTCCCAGCGCCACGCCGATTTCCATATCGACGTTTGAAAGAATCGCGATTACCGAAGCATCTCGCGGCATCTTGCTCATGGATTCCAGGATCAGCCGCGGAAACGTCATGCCGTCAGTGATCTCCAATCGAGCTAACGCTTTGCGAATGTCTTCCATCTGACCCGGGTGTTTTCGAGTTGGAACCTGAATGGGTCTCAGTCGATCACTCTTGCCAATCATTTGAATTGACTTTTGTGCTTCGTCCCGAGTTCGTCGGTCGCCGCGCCAACCTTCATCCTTGATACGATCTACAGCATCTCGACCGTTGGAAATCAGTCCGACTTGCTCATTCATTTCGAAAATGACATTTGCGATACTCGCGGCGGAGGTGATGGCAAGTTCGCTGCGAAAGGGTTCTTGTTTGGGATCGAACGCGGATTGGTGAAAGTCCAGCAAGATGGTTGCCCCGGCCATGGATGAAGGTTCGAAAACTTTACTGTGCAATTCGTTAGTTCTGGCTGTGGCTCGCCAATGAATCCGTGACAACGGGTCGCCTTGCTGGTAACGGCGAACGCCGGCAATCCGAGTCGGATCTTCGAACAAGCGATGCGTCATGACGATCTCGCCAATCGGGCGGCGCGAATCAATATCGTAACCTTGAATATAATGAGTCTTTGGCAAAACCATTAAATAATGCGGCTCGCAGAGAACTCGATATTTCCTGAACAGCCCAAACACATCGCCGGACTCGAAAACCAATGGGCCCAGTTGAAAATAGCCACGACGGAAAC
>CAZOXC010000371.1:0-4227 GCA_964583205.1 uncultured Pirellulaceae bacterium
GTATATTTCGAATCATTTGACGGTTGTGCGGATTTTTCCAAAGAATCACGTTTTGCCGCGCCGAACATAATCTCTAGCTAAACTGCGCCCGCTTGGAAACAAACGTGCGCGACTTGGCTGTTCGGTTTTGGAAGGCATGGCTTACAGCGCGGTGCATTCTAGAACTCAATGAAAATCGGGTCCACGTCAATTGGCTCGATCAATTCAACTACAAAATAACGACCCATGAAGGGTACTTTGGCAGGATGCCAAAGACTGAATGCACAGCGTAAGGGGGGGAACCATGTACGCACGCTTTTCGACCGCAATGCTTCTGCTGGCAGTTGCGGGAATGGTCGGGTGCCAAGTGCCAGCGGTACGAACTGGCCTGCCCGTATCACACAATTTGCCACCAGCTCAAATGCTCCATGAACCTGGTCCTGGCGTCGGAGGCCCTGGCCCCGGTGTAATGGCTGCTTGGAGCCCCAACGGCGGCGGAGCCGGCGGACTCGGTGGTGGCGGTGGATTCGTCGCTGGCGGCGCTGCTCCCGCAAACGGAACTGTTCAAGTCCTGTTTGACAAACCGGTTCGCATGCAAGTGCAATGGGATGTCTCGCAAATCGGCATGTTCGATTCGGCACCTCTGGTTGTACCGGGGCGTCAGAATTTTCAACAAAGTGGTTTGTTCCGCTTGAAGTTGACCAACATTGCTGGCCGCGAAGGCTCCGAGCTCTATCCAACTTTGGAAGTAGCTCCAAGTTCACCTCGCACAGCTGCTTACCTGGCACATGCTGCGGTACCAATCCAGTTTACTGAAGAAGACTTTGATCAAGTCCTCGCTGGTAACTTCGTCACTAAAGTCATCTACGTTCCAGATCCGGAATTCCAGGAACTGGCACTGTCGGGAATCGACACACTCGTGAGTACTCGACTGGATCCGGGCGTCGACCCGATTGTCGAAGCTGATCGTCGCGGAGCGATTCTGGCAATTGTACGAATTGGTAACAAAGACTTTGGCTTGCCAGGTGCTCAAGATGCCGCTGGTGCACTGGCCGGTTTTGGTGGTGGCGGAGGAACAATCGATCCTTCGAACTACATCTCTGGCGTAAGCGGACCTGCATACGGAATGCCATCCGTCGGAACATCGATCGGTTTGCCTGGTCCTCCACACGTACCACTAGGTGGTCCTGCTGGATTGCAAAGGTACCAGATTCACAATCACACTGCACAAGCCATCCCTGGCCCAACGCCAAATGTTAACGTGCACGTCAAGCAAAATCCGGGTCTCAGTTACCCACGACCTGCTGACACCGTGTTGATCCGGGAAGACACGATTCGACCTCCACATGCAAATGTGCAGCCACCAGCTGATATGGTTCACGGAAACATTCCGTCGAACTGCCCAAGCTGCGGCGGCTTCGGATGTCGACGTTGCCGCTAACTCGCGGTCAACGAACCATAACTGGATAATCACGAGCCGCGCCGACTTTCGGTCGCGGCTCTTTTTCGAACTTTTTGAACCGAGAAGAATTCCAATGCAATCCGCAATCGGCAAGATTCTGTTTTCCGTCGTGGTGCTGGGATATTTGCTCGCCGGCCTGAGCAACATCGAAGCCCAGGAGCAGCGACGTTACATGTACGATTCTACAATGCCACCGGGCGAAATCGGCCAACTGCAATTGTGGCGACGTGACGCAATGCGAAACCACACTCAAGCTGTGCGGCTGGTTGGGCCGGAGGGTTCGCAAGTTCATGTCTATAACGATTCGGATTTCCAGCCTCTGGGCAGCGACAAAGCCATCGTTGGCATGCAAGTCGGCCAGGTCTACCGGGTCAAGGTGACCAACATCCCGGGCTATCCCGGTTTCGAGGTCTTTCCTTCGGTTGAAATTATCAATCGACTGTATCCGCCGGCAGGTATGGAAATGAAATTCCCCATCGAAGTTCATCTGCCTATCGAAGATCTGGTGCCAGCTCTGAACGGAGCTGTGGTGACTCGAGTGATTTACCTGGAAGATCCGGATGAGGCGGTTCCAGCTGCACAAAAACGAGATGACCAACCCTACTTTGATGTGGCCGTCGATCAGGATCCGCTGAGTACCGCTCAACAAATCGGGCGACCAATGGCGATCGTCCGAGCTGGTTCTCGAATTCCTGATCAAAACACAGATTTGTACCTGTTCTCATTTGGCAGTCCACCAGTGCAGATCTTCCAACAGCCTGCTCAATACACTCCGGTGACAGGTTCACTTCAGATTGAACCAAGTCGCGGTGTGATGACGTCCCTGGGTGATAACTAACGATCCTGCAAAGCGAAAAGCAGAACCGCATACCGCGAACGTCAATCAAGCAATTCGAACAACGAAACACTTAAGAATTCTGAATCAACAAGGCCAATCCATGAATTCAACTTCTTTACGGGGAACCCTGGTGAACTTTGCAAAGTTGCTGGCTTTTATTGTGCTGGGCGGGCTGGTTTTAGAAATACTGTTGTATGCCAATGTTCTGATTGGTCAGGAAATTGTCAGCGACCCGGTCTACGGTCAAGGCACAGTTGTACAAGGCACGGTTGTACAAGGTACAGTTGTGCAAGGTCCGCAGCAGGGAACTCCTGTGCAGGGAGTCGTTGAACAGGGCACGTTTGACTACAGCCAGCAGCACAACCCGGACCGTTACGTTGTCCCGGTTCCATCGCTCACGCCGACCATGAGTTTGCCCGAGATGCCGCCCACGGATCAGCCAGCTTGGCGCGATGAAGTGTTGTTGGACGGTGGCGATCGTTTCTTGAAAGTCCAAGTCGACGAAGATTGGACCGTTCATGGTCTCGATACCGAGGACACCATCGCTCACTTCGATACGCTGGGTGGCAAACGACTGATTCAACCGAGTAACCGGGTGGGGATTTATACGCCTCGATTCCGGGCAGTCCGCAAGATTACCAACATGGTGGATGCACGCAGTAATGTTTCGATGGCTGCCGTCAATGAAACTCAGAAGATTGTTCGATACGATTCCTCGGACTTCTCTTCAACGGCGGTCCAGAACCTGCAGCCGATTCGCAATCGACTGACTTCGCGACCGGTCAGTTTCCGCGATCGAACTCGCAGTATCCCGGTTGATAACACGACGTTGCTGAACGAGTACCAGAATCGGTTTAAGCCTTTTGAAGACTTGCAGACCATTCGACTTGGACGTTACTCGGATACTGAAAAAGCACGTTTGGCGATCTCGATGCAGAATGCCCAAACCTGGACCAGCGATTTGACAGTGCTTTCCAGTGTGCAAAATCTGCGATTGTTTGAATCCAAAGGGGTTCAAGGCGTAGAGAACGCGATTCAAATTGAAAACCAGGAGGCCAAGCCCTCGCTTCGCTTGATCAAGATCGCCGACAAGATGGCAGCCGAGATCGAAGAGTTTGTGGAATTCACATTGCGATTCGACAACGTAGGAAACCAGGTGATCGGCAACGTGACGATCATCGATAACTTGACCGGTCGTCTGGAGTATGTCGAAGGTTCGGGTCAGTGTTCGGTTGCGGCCGATTTGGTGACTTCTATCAACGATGCCGGCTCCACAGAATTACGCTGGGAAATCATCGAGCCTCTGGATATCGGAGAAGGCGGAATCATTCGTTTCCGCTGCAAGGTTCGTTAGAGCAAAGCCAGGCAAGGCTTTCGACCAAAACCAGAACTACTTGCAACAAGAGTCTTTGTCTGTTGGGTCGGCGGCCACTTCGCTGTTTCCGGTCACTTCGTTGTTTCCGGTTGCTTTTCTGGACAGGCGTTCGTAAATGAAGAACGCAATGAGTCCCAGTAACGAGATCGCAGACAGGATCTGCCACCAGGGAATTTGATGCTGGTGTTCATGCGCATGTTCGGTGATATTTACATTGAACAGCCAGTCAAACAACAGGGCGAACAGAATGCTTCCCAGGATGACCGTGGCCAGGTAGACCGCAGTTACTTTCTTGCCAAACTGTGATCCGATCGCGGAAATTGTTGCCAGATTGGTGGCGGGGCCGGCCATCAAGAATACCAGTGCCGCACCCGGCTGAAGACCCGCAAGTATCAATGCCGAAGCGATCGGGACCGAAGCCGTCGCGCAGACGTAAAGTGGAATGCCAATTAGTAGTGCGATTAGCATTCCCGGAAGTGGTCCCCATCCAGCCAGCGATTCGATGACTTGATCGGGCACAAATACTGAAATCGCCGCCGAGATAATCACGCCCAGCACAAGCCACTTCCAGAT
>CAZOXC010000372.1:0-4225 GCA_964583205.1 uncultured Pirellulaceae bacterium
TATTACTGGTGGTGGGATTCGCGAAAATATCGAACGGATCCTGCCAGAGAAACTTGATATCAAAATTGACTCGCAAGCCTGGCAGGTTCCGGAAGTTTTTAACTGGATCCAGCGGCTGGGTAATATTGAGTCAGCCGAGATGGATCGAGTTTTCAATATGGGGCTGGGACTGGCAATGATTGTCAGCCCGTTTTATGCCGAAAGTATCCAGCGAATGGTGCAAGAGCTGGGTTACGAATCGGTGATCGTCGGTGAGGTGATCGCGAAGTAGGCGCTACTTCAGTTCAAAGATCATTTCGATTTCGCAAATCGAACCTCGCGGCAACGATGACATTCCCACGGCTGCTCGAGCTCCCTTGCCGTTGTCGTCGCCAAACAAATCCACGATCACTTGACTGCAACCGTTAACGACTTCCGGTTGCTCAGTAAAATCGTCAGTGCAGTTTACCATTCCGGTGGTTTTCACAAGCCGTTTGACTTTGTTCAGATCACCGACTTCACTTTTCAAAGTCGCAAGCAGCCCCAGGGCGCATCGTTTGGCGGCCGCTGCTCCGGCTTCCACATCGACATCGTCACCAACTTTGCCTTTCATAATGTTGCCATCCACATCGAACGGAATGTGCCCCGAAAGGTAGGCCACTTTGTCGACGACCACAATCTTTTTGTAAATGGCGATGGAAGCGGAAGGCTGGGGGAGTTCCAGACCTAGTTCGACAAGTCGTTTTTCGACATCGATTTCTGTTTCCTGTGATTGCTGAGTCGCCCGAGGTTGAATCAATATTGAACATAGAGCGAATGCAACCAGCGTGCTTGTGGCGATAGTCAGGAAGCGAGTCATGGGGTTCTCCGAAATAAATGATTAGTTGAATACAAATGATTTTGGTTGTTTGAACAGCGGTTTTCAATCGGAAGCTTGTGCAGCCGGTTGAGCCGCTAGCGGCTGGTCAACAGGAGTCTGGTTTGGCGATGGCGGTTGATCGAGGCTGTTTGGATCACTGCCCAGACCGGATCGATATGCAGTGGCACTGCCGACGATACAAATCATGGACTTGCCTTTTTTGTCGATGTTGCCACTCACGTCGGCTGGCTCCAACCGCAGATTGCAGATTGCATTGCAATTCTTTGCGGTGGCCTGTTCAATAATCCGCAACAGCGTCTCGCGGCGAGCTCGTTCCAGCAAGGTGTTGTAACTTCCGATCTCTCCGCCGAAAAACTTTCTGAATCGAGCCTGGAACCGCTTGAAATAGTCATTGGCGACCACAGTTTCGGCACAGATCATCACCGGGATTTGATTCGAATCGGGTTGCAGGAATAGTTGACTCTGAGTGCGGATAAATTTGGCCGCGCTTTGCTCGCGTCGCACAAGTTCCCTGTAGTGGGCTCGTTCAGCCGCCGTGCCAAAAATGATCCCGATGATCAACAACAGAGTGCCGCCGCCCAGTGTAGCGACGATTTCGATCATCATTGATTTGCCTCGTTGACTGGCATGGCTTGTGCAACGGTTGCTTGAACAGGTTGCAACGTCACAGCGGTTCCGTAGGCATACAATTCCGCGGCCCCTGCCGTAACAGCGCTGGTGGTAAAGCGGACATTCAAGATCGCGTTGGCCCCCAGTTGTTGAGCCTGTTCAACCATCCGCTGGATCGCTTGTGACCGAGACTCGGTAAGCAGTTCGGTATAGCCTTTGAGTTCACCGCCGACAAGGTTCTTCAGCCCGGCCGCGATGTCTCGGCCAGCATGTTTGGCTCGCACAGTATTGCCCTGAACAATTCCTTTGACTTCGGTAATCTGGTATCCCGGAATGGTTTCGGTGTTAACAACAAACATTGCGTTAGGCGTCTTCTTTCTTTGATTGGCAGAGTCGAGTGAACGTCGAGTGAACTTAGTCGAGATCCTGAACGGATTGAAAAACCATTCGCCAGTAAACCAGTACAGATACGGGCGAATATCGCATTAATTGGAATTGGAAAACAACCGCCCTGCAATGCCCGAGCAGTAAAGCCAATTGTGTTTGTCAGAACTGCAGTGTGATGATTCCGACAGAGGTTGTTGACGAATTTAAGGGTAATCACGCAAACAACGGGTTATTCTCAAGTGCTGCCTGTAGTCGCAATATTTGAGAATCAAATCGGCTAGTCTATAATCAAGAGTTGATAAATCAATTATTTAACGCTGACCGACTAATGATTATCGTCAAACCGATTGCCTTGCCAGAGCTTAGTTTCCGCACGATTTGTTTTGCGCTGATCGTTTCGATGCTGTTTGCAGCGCCTGTTGGGCTGAGTTCTTTACAAGCTCAAGAAAACCGAACTTTGGATGGTTCGGGAAACAATCCATTGTTGTCGTCTCAAGGTGCCGCCAATACAGCCTTGATTCGCTGTTGTTATGAGGCGGAGTATCCGGATGGATTCGGCGACCAGATTGTTTTTCCCGGTGCGCCAAATGCTCGCAGTGTCAGCAACTTGTTCGGTTCCCAGAGCGAAGTCGTGTACAACCGTCGCGGCCTTTCTGATTGGGTCGTGCAGTGGGGTCAGTTTCTGGCTCACGATATGGGTCTTACTCCTACGAATGCGGCCAACAATGTTTTGATCGATGGAAGTGTCGGGAATTTTGATATTCCGATTCTGGATTCGGGTGACCCGCTGGGTCCCAATCCAATTCGATTCAACCGGTCAGATTTTCGATCGGGTACGGGTTTGCCCGGTCCGCCAATTGATATTGCTCGCGAGCAGTCGAATGCGGTGAGTGCGTACCTTGATGGTTCTACGGTTTACGGAGTGGATTCGGTTCGCGGTGACGAGTTGCGAACTTTCTCGGGCGGTCGACTGGAAACAACTGCCGGTGGAATTTTGCCTGGCAAGAACGACGCAGGCTTGCCCAACAATGATCCCTTCGGTGCGGGTAGCCAACTGTTCCTGGCCGGTGATGTGCGAGCCAATGAAAACATTGGGTTGCTGGCGACTCACTCGCTATTCGTACAAGAGCATAATCGGCTGGCTGGCTTGATCGCTGCCCAGGATCCGACGTTGAATGACGAAGACATTTATCAGTTGGCCAGAAAAATTGTGGGTGCTGAAATACAAGCCATCACTTACAACGAATTCTTGCCGGCAATTCTGGGAGACAATGCTCCTTCAGACAATGACTACGAATACAACCAGTTCATTAACGGCTCGACGACCACCGCGTTTTCGACAGCCGCATTTCGTATTGGCCATTCAATGCAATCTTCCAGCATTCTGTTGGTCGATGACGATGGAGTTCAAGTCGACGAGGTTTCGGTAAGAGATGCTTTTTTTAACCCGAGCTTCTTTGACGACAATCCCGATAATGTCGAGCTGGTCTTGAATGGATTGGCGACACAGTTGTCACAAGAGAATGATAATCTGATCGTTGACGATCTTCGAAGCTTCCTGTTTGCCCCTGGGGCCGGTGGCACCGACCTGTTGGCTTTCGATATTCAACGCGGACGAGATCATGGCTTGCCAGATTACAACGAATTGAGAACCGGTTACGGTCTGGAATTGTTGACTGATTTCAGTGAGTTGACTTCCGATGAGGATTTGCAGCAGTTGCTGGAGGATATCTACGGTGACATCGACAGCATCGACGCTTTTGTTGGCTTGCTGGCTGAAGACCATCTGGCGGGCGCCAGTGTTGGTGAACTCACCGCGGCCGTGATCGCACAGCAATTCATTCGTACTCGAGATGGCGACCGTTTGTTCTGGATCAACGACCCCGGTTTGCAAACCAGTCTGGTCAGCTCGATTATCGATTTGGAAAATTTTACCTTGTCCGATTTGATTCGAGCCAACACTGGTCTGGAAAATATCCAGGACAACGCTTTCTTCGCAACTCAAGTGATTCCGGAACCCTCGACAGGCGGAATCCTGTTGGGTGCCACGTTGGTCTTGATGTTGCGACGACGCAAAAGAGAAAGAAGCAAAGCCTGAGATCAGGCAGCCAACGTAATGCTGCTTACGCAACAGAGGGTGCGTTGGCAGTATTGATCAGGCGAGCGGGCTTAGAGCTATAATTGTGTCTTTCGGAATAGGTTAGTTTCACCTATATATATGGTTAGTTATTTCCACTTGAATTTATTTGCTCATGTTAATGAAAATGCAAAAGCTATTAACTTGTCTCGTTGTGCTGGCCAGTTTGCTGCTGGTCGGAATTACTCCCGACAACCTCAATGCTCAGAAAGAAGGTTTTGATCTTTTTTGGC
>CAZOXC010000373.1:0-4217 GCA_964583205.1 uncultured Pirellulaceae bacterium
TCATTCAGGAAGATGTGCCCGAAGGGCTTGAGTTTGCCGGTGGCGTACGGGAACTCGAATACCCGCTCGGCAACTTGCGACCTGGCGAGAGTAAACGTATCCAGCTCAGGTTGCGAGCCGCAAAAGTTGGCACAGTAAAAAATCTGATGGTGGCTCACGCCAAGGGTGAGTTGCGGGCAACCGATTCAGTCGATGTCAAAATTGTGGCGCCCAAACTGGAAACCGATGGGCAAGGTCCGACTCGCCGATTCGTCAATCGGGAAGCCACTCATCAGTTCACTGTTTCCAATGTGGGGACTGCCAGGTCAACCAATCTGGAAATGGTGGCCAAGCTGCCGCGTGGGCTGAAATTCAAAAACACCAACAATATGGGACAGTACTTTCCCCAGAACCATTCTGTTGTCTGGAGCCTTGCTGAACTGCAGGCCGGTCAGATGGGACGCATCGAGTTAACGACGGTGCCGGTAGAAACCGGCGAACAGCCGATTGATTTCTCGGTCAAAGCCGATCTAAACCAAAGCGGGCAAACTCGACAGACGCTTAAAGTCGAACAGATTGTCGAGGTCTTTCTGGATATCGATGATCTGAATGAGGCGATCGAAGTGGGAAGTCCGACTTCCTACGAGGTCAAGATTCGCAATCAGGGATCAACTGTGGCCACCAACGTTCAATTACAGGTTGAATTTCCGGCAGCCATTCGGCCTGTTCGAGTACAGAACGGTCGAGGTGGTGAAATTCGAGGACAACAGGTGGTGTTCCCAATCATTCCTCGCTTGAATTCCAATCAGGAACTGCGCTATGTGATCGACGCAACCGGACTTCGTGAAGGCGATCATCTGGTCGTGGCCAGCCTGAAAACATCCGATCGCGAAGCACCCATTTCCAAACAAGAGAGTACTCGAGTCTATCTGGATCGATAGTTTATCTGGATTGGTAGTCGACCTGAATTGTATCCGCCAGACGGTTCACCCTTTCAAACCTGAACGGGCGCATAAAAAAAGGCAGAGCCAGTTGCTCTGCCTGTTTGTGTTTCTACTTTTAGGCCCGTAGGCTTAGAAGCTTGATGGCGATGCTGGCGGAGGCACAACGCCACCGTTGAAGTCATCATCATCGTCAATGGTTTCGATTAATACTCCACCAATCACTGCTGGCAGGAGCAAGTCGGTAAATCCGCCACCGAATCCGCCACCGAACCCACCATTGCCAAAGCCCAGGTCGCCAAACAGATCTTGCAGCAAACCAGGCTGGTTTCCGTAAAGTGAAGCGGGATCAAAGTTGGGCTGGAAAGTCATGTTGTTAAGCTCAGGAAGTGGTGAGTTAACAGCTTCGTTATAGGATTGTTCAGTAATATAATGGTTCAACCAGCCAGTCGTTTCTGGCAAGCACAATGTCATGTCAAAAACGCCTTCGGAAGATTGCGCTCTGGTTTCATAGGACACCAGGCCAATATTCGATTGTGAACTGCGAACGTCCATATCTTCAACACTGGGTGTAGGAATTGAAGGCGAGTCGGTGTCGATCAATTCGATTCCGACAACACCCAAACCGTCGTGGCCACCCGCTACGACTCCGTACACACCCGGTGATAGACCATCAATCTCGAAGATGCCATAGTTGTCAACTTGAGTTGTCGCCACAATCTGATTGTTCTGCAGCAAGTGAACCGTAGTACTGCTGGCATTGATTGGGCGTCCAGTTGACTTGTCGATCTGGTGAACTCGACCGATCATTTTGCCATTGAAAAGACTGACAGGAGTGTTTTGGATTGAGTGCGACGGGAAGTGGGGTACATCGTTACTCGCCAAAGCCTCGGTGCCATAATGTTTGGCTGTCTCTTCGCCTTCTTCGAATTCGTAGATGTTGAAAATACGAAATTTCGTTTGTGGTGCATAACGTTCGACCAGGTCGGTAATCAGGAAGCTCTCGCGAGGTGCCGCCATGACGTTGATCGAATTTGGAGTATTGACATCGGAGGCGTTGTATTGCAAGGCAACAAATCCTTCAGCGAAGAATGCTGTTTCATTGAATCCAATCAGCGAATAAGTGCCTGGAGACAAGCCGTCGATGCTGAATCGCCCGTTGGCATCCGTTTGCGTAGAAGCAGTCAAGTTGCCGCCTCGAAGCAGGAATACTTGAATCGCATCAGTTTCGACAAACGAGTCTACCGAGCCGTTCAAGCTGCCGTTTTCATCCAAAGAAACCCAACTGGCACGCAACTCGTCGTCGATCCGGTTTTCGCTGTTTGGCGAAGCTGAATTCCAGCTGGAAAACCTTTTATTGGCTGTTGGGCGAGGCACCGCAGGGGCTCGGAAATCAGGCCCGTCCAAAATATCCGCTGCATCTTCTGCACCCGGAAAAGGGTCCTGAACATCCTGACCACCAAATACATTTTCCGGAACCAGGCCGCTGCCTTGATCCTGAATCAGGCCGCTGCCTTGATCCTGTGTACGAATTCGCTTCCAGTTGACGTTTTGTTGATTCACGTCAGCGTCTTGCAGCTCAGACATTCCCGGTCGCTGTAGAGCCGGATTGACCATTGTCTCTAGTGTTTGATCAACACCGTAGGACAGTTGATCTCGATCTTGCATTGAAACCGCGGCTGCCGCCACAACAATACTGAACACTGGCAAAACCAGCGCGATTGCCCACGATTTCATCAATTGATTGGATTTCATCTTAGTTGTTCCGTAGTTGGATTGATTCGGTATACTCCACGCACCTTGATTCCGACCTTGCGCGTATAAGCGAGTATTGGAGACAGATCATCCTTGGTAAGGTTTTTATCGATCAATCGTGTGAAATATCGCTAGCAGATTGTCGAAAATTGCGGATGTTAGGGATTAAGGTCGACAATCAATAGGGCTAAAGAACTTTCGGGGCTACCTATCGCTTTTATCGTTATAAACCTCTCCCCCTAAATCGAGCTCTGAGCAGCCGACATTAAATAGAATAGGAGCAGGGCCAGGCAGGATGGTCTTAGCCGAATAGCTGGATCATGAACTCGGTGAACACCAACATCAGATATTCCAGGCTCTGTTGGACGCCATCTTCGGAAGCGGTTCTCAAGCTAACCGTGTCACCGAATACCGAAATCCGAGATTGTTCCAGAAGTTTGCGAGTCGATTGAAACAGGCGTAGAACGTTGTCGGATACCAGGGGCTCCGCATTTTCAAGCTCCTCGATCAACAAATCGATCTCACTCTGTATTTCACCGGAAAACTCTTCCGCGTCAACGCCGTCCGTAAGTTGCAGTTCGATTTCCAGACCATTGCTCTGGCTGATCTTGTATGTCATCTGGTCGCAAGCTCTGACCAGATCCTCTATCAACTCATTTTGGGGCGTTTCGCCAAAAATTTCTTTCCAGAGCAGCAGAGCACTCTCTCCATCCCCTATTTTTTGAAAGTGCCCACCGATCGCCCAACCCGTCCCCAACACTGAGATGGCTTCTATGGTTGAGTCACTCTGATTGGCTGCCAAATTTTCAATGCCTTCCCGAGTTGATAAAATCAGCATCGAGTCAGTCGGGAACAAGATGCAGGGTCCGGAGTCCGATTCTTCTCCGTAGACCGTTAGTTCATCGAGTTCGAGCGGTTTAAGTCCCATTTGGTCCCAAAACTTGGATTCCCCGACAATCTCTGCATCAAGTCTTTTATTGGATTCAAAACACAATGAAAACATTGGCGCCTCACCCGAAGGCATCGGGCCCAACTGAGTACTGTATTGCAAAAAGCAATAGTCAAGCTCCCCCCAGTCAATTCCGAATGTGGATGCAAAGGCCTCGGTAAATTCTGACGCGATATCCGCGTCAGCAAATTCGAGCAACTCCTGGCTTCGGAAAATCATGCTGAACTCAACATCCTCGGCAACATAATCCAGCGTGATGCCTTCGCTGAGTTGAGCTCTGGCCGGAAACGAAATCAAAAAGTTGATACCAACGACCATCAGGATCGAAACCAGGTTCTTCATTGCTCTCTCCGTTATTCAAAAACTTGCGCTGCAAATGTAAAGTTGCTGTTCACAATCGGTTTGTTCGCTGAGATCGAAAACTTCTTGAATTTCAATCGATGAATTAGTCAGTTTTTGATTCCAGGTCGGCCAATCTCTGTTCGATCGCCGTAATGCTGGTCTTCAATCTCTCAATTTCGGCCAACAGGTCTGCAGTGTGCGATTTGTTGAGGGAGTCCGATGGCCCAACTGCGGGCTGGCTGGCAGCCCGA
>CAZOXC010000374.1:0-4212 GCA_964583205.1 uncultured Pirellulaceae bacterium
TGCGGATGCGGATACTAAACCTCGGAACTACGAAACGAAAACTACGAAAACGAAAACTACGAAAACGAAACGCGGCCTGTGAACAATCGCAGGTCGCGTTTTTTCGTATTTTGCGAGCACCTTCCAGCTCCTCTCGGCTCCTCACACTGCAATGACGGCGGCCGCAATTGTTCCGCACAATTGGTTGGACCGGTTAGTCGGCACAATCGCCACCATCATCCTGGAGAGAATTCAGTCCGGCTAGGCTTGTGGTTTCGATTCATTGTTTTGGCCCCTGTTTTAGCCTGGCTGTTTCGGCTTCTGCCCTTCTCAGTAGCCCTTCAATAATCGGCTTTGAAAAAGATTGGAAATCTCTGGCCTCTGCTGGGACCGGTGGTCGCTTGGATAACTGTCACACGACAGGAACAACAAAAAACGCCAAAAACAACAAGCTTTGAGCTTCTAAAATAAATGGCGAATTTTTCGGAAGATTGTTCTTCACCCAGCGTTTCTGTCACTAAATACAACAACATAAAAATCAGAAATCGGAGACAGAAACATGTTCAGTAAAATCACCTTGGCTTTGGCAGTAGCAGTAGCAGGTTTGGCTTCCTCGGCAGTCATGCCACAAACAGCCTCGGCAAACGATTGCGGCCACGGATACTCACAAAAAGTCCACCAGTGCAGCTACAAAACGATCCTGACTTACGAATACGAGCGAGTCGCCTACAAAGTCAAAGTCGTCGAATACCACTCATGCGGAACGCCTTACTACAAGTGGGTGACCAAGTGGAAGACCGTCAAAGTACCGGTTTACAAGCGAGTTCGAACTTGCGGATGCGGATACTAAACCTCGCAACGAAAACCTCGAAACGAAAACGATGTTACTCGACTACGAACTTTAACCAACCGAAGACGATTGACAACGCTTGCTCAGGATTCACAATCAACCATTATGAAACAGCAGCAAGTAGAAGATGAACAACTTGGAATTCAAGTCGCGGCCGGAGATGAACAATCGAGGGCCGCGTTCTTCGTGTTGTATGAACGCTACGCTGATTTGTCATTGGCTTTCATCACGGCCCGAGTACCGGCAGGCCAGGTAGCCGACCTTCACCAGGACTTGTGGTTGAAAGCCTGGGACAAAGCGACTTCCTTTCAGCAAGGCAGCTACAAAGCCTGGCTGCTGTCAGTTGCCCGCAACCAGATTATCGACTTTTATCGAGCTCGCGCCAGAAAAAAAGAACGTGCCGACGAGCACCTTGATACCCACACCGAAGAAAATTCAACACCACTTCATGACATGATCGACCAGGAAACCAAACAGATTCTGCAGGATTGCATCGGCGAACTGGATGGACGATCGGCAACGGTGCTGAAGCGCAGGCTGAACGGCGACTCCTATCGAAACATCTGTCAGGAGCTGAAGTTGACCGAAAACGCTGCTCACAAGGTCGTGTTCAACGCCAAATCACAACTCAAAGATTGCGTTGAAGGGAAGACACAATGAAATGCCTTATCGCTGAAAGACCGGATACTCATATTGAGCAAATTCAATGGCTGGAGTCTCTGCTGACCGGTCATGATTTGCGGCAATACGTAAGCGAATTGTTGGCTGTTGATAACAAGGTTGAGACTCTTGAACTACAACAACTGCCGGATTTCGAATTGTCGCAGGTGTTACAGAATGGGCTGGAAGATTCTTCGCCCCAACTCGTTTCTCAACTGATCAATGAACCCAGTTGTCTGTTGCAACTTCATGATGAAGTGTTTCAGCACGGAGGTGACTACTGGATTAGAAAAATCAAGGAGAATCAGGAAATGCAGTCCACCATCGAACGAACGCGTGCCGCCATAGAAAATCACATTGGAGATTCTGGATCCAGCGAGACCATTTCCGGGCAGGTCGAGCAGAGCAAACAGTCTGTCGGTCAAAAAACCAGCCATCCGGGTAGAACGATGTGGCTAACCTTGGCGGCGGCAATCGTGGTTGCCTGCGGAATCGGGTTCCTTGTGTCGTCGAACCTGACGCAAAACAATCGACAAGTGGCGTCCTGGGGCTGGCTGGCCGATGACGCGATGCAAAATGATCTTGATCAAGCTCAGTATTTGAACAAGCTGGCTCGAGGCGCTGATACCTGGTTCAATCAAAGGCCCGGAGAATTGTTGGATGTTCGCAAGCGAATCGAAGAATTCAAGTCAGGTTGCCAAAAGTTGATTGCCGCAGATCACGCGAACCTCGATCAAGCGAACAGAGAGTGGCTTAAAGATCGATTGGAAACCTGTTTGCGAGACGTCGAAGAGCAATTGGCTGAAGCGAGTTCGCAGGGCGCTGATGCAATTCGCATTCGTTCAGCCGTCGATCAGATTGTTCGAGATGTCGCAAGTGACTTGAAAATCCGCGCACGTCAGGTGTAAAAACAGCCTCGCTTAAGGCAACGTGCGCACAAAAAAAGCCAGGACCAAAATCGGCCCTGGCGGAACTCAACGAGACGCTTGTACGTCTGGTTTTCCAGGCTGGCTTATTCTGGCTCAAAGGCCTTGCGACGAAAGCCTTGCGACAGGAATGAACCAGAGAAGTTTTCCCAAGGATTGACTTCACAGATACCATCGGTGTAACCAATAGTCTCCGGATCTGATCCGACTGGAATCGGGAAACCCGGGTTGATGTAACCATCTTTGTTCAGGTCACGCATAATTCTAACGCTACCGTCCGCGTACAATGCGTTGGAAATACCACCACGATGAAGTGCGCGCCAGTCACGTGTGTCTTGTAGAACAAGCGGCCTGCTGTTAGACCCCGTAAAAGTCTGGACGTTGCCTTCACTAACGACGTCGCCAATCACCGGGAAAGCAATCGGGCTCAAGTCTTCCTGGGTGTGAGTATCGTTTACTGGAACAACAAACCGGACTGATCCATCGTACCAACTGGGTCCGTCATTGAACGACTCGGCCAGCACATCACCTTCGGACAGTTGAGCATTCAATGTACATGGCATGAAGGCTTCATCGGTGTCTCCAAGGTCACCGTCAGCCAACAGGCAGATCGCCGAAGTTGGAACGGAAGCCGCGTCGGCAAATGCCTGGCGAAGTGGGCCAGACGTATTGTTGAAGTCTTTCTGGTTACCCGAAATTGTACCGCCGTTAAAGCCAGGAGCAGAACGAACCATGAACCAGGAGCTGGCGTAGTTTGTGTTGTGCCCGGTCTCAAACAAGTTGGTTTGAACCCACTCAACTCGTTCGGCACTGCATGCCTCCATGGCACCAATAATTGGGTTGCTGCCAACGTTTTCGCGACCCGGTGGTGTGCGACTGGTGTCAGAAGTGTTGGCTCCCAGCAAGTCAGCCAGTTTTTCACTACCTTTTGCGACGTTACTGGGGCACAGCAAGTCGCCGGGGCGTGTGCCTTGGCCGATACTGTCACCGACCCAGCTGAATAGTTCAACTGAACCGTCACGTCTTGCATCAAATGCTCCACTGCAGATCCAGTTGCCTTGAGAAGTGTTCGCATGGGCCAGCAAAGCCAAACCGATTTGTCGCAAATTGTTTTTGCATTGCGTTGATCGTGCCTGTTCACGAATCGCAGTAACTGCTGGAAGCAGCAGTGCAAGTAATATTCCGATGATTGCAATCACAACCATCAATTCAATCAGGGTAAATCCTCGCCTCTTCATCATTGTAGGCATTCTCCGAAATTACAAGACAGACAATTACACCCGAACCCCAGTCCAGGCTTAAGAATGCGACTAACATAATGCTCGAATTTGAAGAACCGCTAACGAGTCGGTTAGGATCAAGCAAAGTTTGGGTTAAGAAAAGTTAATGAGCGAAAAGATGTTTTGCCCAGCTTGCTCAATGCGATCAGTTGAGTGTGAATGTTAAGATATCGCTAAGCAACTGTGAGGAATCATCGAGATTATCGGGTCGCTGCCCGTCGTAGAAGTCGGATTGAAGTTCATGTTCTTAAGCGAGTCGCGAATTCTGGCTTCCGATCTCTATCGCTCGATCAATCGGAATCACGGTCTCGTTCCAGTTTTCGGATTTCAAACTGGCCGGTTTCATATTGGCATCGAATTTCGTATCGACCAGGTTCCTCGAAATTCAGAACATGTGTCAATTCGGTTTCGTCTTCACTTTGGACTGCCAGAATCCAATCCCGACCGGTTTTTAAGCCCATTGCGTAATCATATTGGTCGCGTTCTTCGTCAGACAAATCTATATATCCGACCTCTG
>CAZOXC010000375.1:0-4183 GCA_964583205.1 uncultured Pirellulaceae bacterium
CTTCCTTGATCGAGGGTAGCAGTTTTTGCGCAATAATTGCCTTCATATTCATGGCAATTGCACTGCGAATCGCCGAATGCATATCCTCGGAAAACAAATCCAGAATACGACCAATTGTGGAAGGTCCGGTCGAGGCGTGAATGGTTCCGAATACCAGGTGACCGGTTTCTGCCGCGTGAATCGCCGTCATAAAGGTCTCTTCATCACGCATTTCACCCACCAGGATCACATCCGGGTCTTCACGAACCGCATGTTTCATGGCCACCGAGAAGTCGATCACATCCATACCGACTTCCCGCTGGTTAATCAGCGACTTTTGATCCTTGAACACAAATTCAATCGGATCTTCCAGAGTCAGAATATGTTTGATGTAATTTCGATTGATGTAGTTGAGCATCGAGGCAATCGTAGTACTCTTACCGGAACCCGTGACACCGGCCAGCAAAATCATGCCCTGATCAAAGTGGCAGAGACTCTCGGTCACCGTAGGCAGATACAAGCCCTCAAAGTCCGGCACAAAGTTGTTGACTCGACGAGCCACCATGCCGACTCGCCCCAATTGCTGCAGCAAGTTTACACGGAAACGCCAGTCTTCCCCGTCGACATCAACGATGTATGCAAAGTCAGCACCACCATCGCGATCAAAAATCGCTCGAGTCCGCTCGTCCATCATCGGCAGCAGCAAGTCACACATTTCCTGAACATCAATCGGGCCGCGATTCAGAGGCTTCAATGTTCCGTGAACCCGCACGATCGGAGGCTGCCCCACTTTCATGTGCAAGTCACTGCCTTCAAGCTTCACGATCGCTTGAAAATACTTGTCGACCGCTTTCTTTTCCCGTTTGAGAAAAAACCGACTGTTGTCTTCCGTGCTGGGTACCGGGATTTCCGAATTTGAATTGTTGTCGACTGCAGATTTTGCATCAGCCATGCTGTTCTCCATACTCATTCGAATTGCCAACAAGCCAACCGACCGAGAATTGATTCCGCAATCGGAATTCTCTGGTCAGTTCTCTCAAGGCATTGAATATTGTGCGAGTGCCTGTCTTAGTGAGTATTAAAATGTTGAGTTTCAAAAATATTGAGCAACTAAAAATTGTCCAACCAAATTGTATTCGGCCCAGTCCGACTCGATCGGTAAACTGTCGCCGGGAAGGTTCGATTATGGAACCTGGAGGAGGCTCAACCCAAGGGTCTATTGTATCGAAATCCAGTCAGCTTTCAGCGGTAAGAGCAGGTCGATCGCGCTACATGAACCAACTCGATTTATCCCTATTGTATCTCAATTTCGGTCTTTTTCCCCAAAATTGTAGGCCGTTAGGCTGAGCAATGAGATTCCACAGGGCAGATCGCTCCCCCACAACCAGCCGGCTCGATTCAATTATAGGGAAGGTGCCAAAAATATTGACTGACCCAGCCGCAGTTCTGACTCGGTTCAGCAGCCGGCAGGCCAATTCTGGAAGTTTTCTGGCTTGAGGCAATGAATAGCCGATTCACTGGACGCTTGGGCAAGGATATCAGATTGAAAAATTCCAGATTTGTACGATATTGGTACAAGATCTCAGGATTCAATCCGAATCATTGGACATTCGACGAACGAAGCGGCGAAATGATAGACAGGGCCGTAGCCTCCACACGATCCTCAGGTTCCCTGATTTTTGTACCTCAATCCAGTTTGAATTGATCATGCCAATCGCCCTGCATTGTAAAGATTGCGACAGTGACTTCCATGTCAAAGATGAACTGGTTGGCAAAACCATTCGCTGTCCCAAATGCAATGAAGCCACCATCAGAGTGCCGAATCTGGTGCCGGCTAAACATGCACGGGATCAATGGAAATTCAAAGGCCTGGATGGACAAGAATACGGTCCAGTGTCCAAACAGGATCTTGATCAATGGGTCACAGAAGGTCGAGTCAACGAACAGACTCAAATCCAAGCGCCCGGACAGTCCCAATGGCAATCCGCCGCCAGTTTCTACCCGTCGCTAAACTCTCCAAGTGCTCCGCAAACTTCCGGTTACAGTCCTGCTTCGCACAATCAATCTCAACCGCAAGCTCAAGCTAATGCGCCAGCATATGCCCAGCAAACCAGCTATTCAACGATGAGCGGATTTCAGTGCCCCTATTGCCGCACAACAGCGCCGCCCTTCACCCAAAGTGAAGTCAGTCAGGCCGGCTGGATCGTCATGGTAGTACTGATTTTGACTTGCCTGCCACTTTTCTGGATCGGCTTGTTAATCAAAGACACCTTCAACAAGTGCTCCGGCTGCGGCGCTCGAGTTGGCTGATCTGCCGCTGAGTCGTTGAATTTGATTTCTTGAGGTCGCTATTTGGCCCGTCAGTTGCCAGATCAATCGGCACGATCTATAGACCCGCCAGCAGCGATCTTATATCCTTAAAGCTTCCCGTTCTCTTTGGAGCAACCACCCGTGGATGCTGAAATTTCCGATCGCTCAAAATCTATTCGCCAGCGCATCACTCAACTTCGAGACAGTCTTTGACTTTGCTCAAAAGTCCTCGGAAATAGAGAAAATCGAAGAGAAAATGGCCGAACCGGGATTCTGGGACAACCAGGAGAACGCCCAGGAAACCGTCGGACAGCTCAAGTCATTGAAAGCCATCGTCAGCCCAATGAACAGCTTGATTGGCTCCGGCGATGACCTGGAAACGCTGATTGAAATGGCGGCTGAAGATGATTCGATCCTGGACGAAATCAAGTCCGAGATCGGTTCGTTGGAATCTCAACTGGACGATCTGGAACTCAAATCGCTGCTCAATGGTCCCCACGATGCCTCCGGAGCCATTCTTACAATCAATGCTCGTGATGGCGGAACCGACGCCAACGACTGGGCCGATATGTTGCTCCGCATGTATACGCAGTGGGCACAAAAATCAGAATACTCGGTTACCCTGATCGATCGTAACGACAATGCTGAAGCCGGAATCAATAACGCCACGATCGTGGTGCGAGGCCCCATGGCCTACGGTTATCTCAAAGGCGAAAACGGAATGCATCGCCTGGTCCGCATCAGCCCATTCAACGCTGATGGCAAGCGACAAACCAGCTTTGCTGCAGTCGATGTGTCACCCGAAATTTCCGATACCGTGGAAGTGGAAGTGAACGAATCCGACGTTCGAGTCGACACTTACCGAGCCAGCGGGGCGGGCGGCCAGCATGTCAACAAAACCGACAGCGCGGTTCGCTTGACTCACATGCCCACCGGGATCGTGGCCTCCTGCCAGAACGAGCGTAGCCAACACAAAAATCGAGCCACCGCCTGGAAAATGCTGCGAGCACAATTGGCTCGAGTAGAAGAAGAAAAACGCGAGGCTGCTGAAGCTGCCAAATACCAGAATAAGGCCCGAGTCGGTTTCGGATCGCAAATTCGCAACTACTTCCAACATCCGGACCAGCGCGTCAAAGATGCTCGCACTGGCCACTCCAACGGCAATTTTAACGATGTCCTGGATGGAAATATCCAGAGTTTTCTTGACTCGTTCCTGCAATGGCGAGTCAAAACCGAAGACTAATTCGAAGTTTTCTGGCTACCCCACCCCCCAAAAACACGGCGATTCCCGCCGTTTCTATTATGTCGACTGTCAAACCTTGACGGTTAGGCAGCCTTTTGCAGACGCCCAATTACGACTGTACCGGCTGGTCTGATTCTGCCGATTCATTCGATGAATTCGATCATAAGGGTATTTCCATGAAAAAATACATTTCCGCATTGTCGTTCGTTTGTTGCTTTGCCGCCTCGGCAGTTCTGCTGGGCCAAAGCGCTTCGCGAACATTGGGAGACCAGTCTGGTACTGCACCAGGCATATCACCTCATTCCGCTCCCATTCAACAGGTGCCTCCAATGGTTGCACCACAACCGGTGCCGCAATATCAACCGGCAATCCAGCCTCAACCTGCTCCCAGCCAAAACCCAGGCTCAGCCTACTTTGGCCAACCAGCCAATCCTTCGACTGGATACGCTGCCGGAGGCTATTCAAATTGTGACGGCGGCTGCCAAGGCTGTGCCGGTCAAGGTTGTGCCGATCAAGGTTACGGCAACCAAGGATGCGACGGCAGCTATTTCAACCAAGGTGGAAATGGTGGCTGTAACATGAACGGCGGCTGTGGCATGAATGGTGGCTGCGGCATGAATGGCGGCTGCGGCATGGGTGGCGGCTGTGGCA
>CAZOXC010000376.1:0-4178 GCA_964583205.1 uncultured Pirellulaceae bacterium
CGTTTGCGGCCGCCCGATGTTTCTTCCACCAGCCCGCCATTGTCGCTGCAATACCAGAGAATCGTATTGTCGGCGATTTCCATGGCCCGCAATTCGTTGCGCAAGCGACCGAGCTGCTGATCCAACAATGTGATCTCGCGAAAGTAACCGGCGTGTTCTTCGCCCTCGTACAGGCTTGGGCCCTCGGGCAATTCCTCGTGCGGATCATGCGGCGCTGGAAACCAAATCACAGTGAATATCGGTTGGTCGCCGTTTTTGTGGCGACTCAAAAAGTCAATTGCATCGTCCATCGCGATGACAGATCCCTGGCCTGTGCGCTGTTCAATCGTGCCATTACGACTCAAGTAAGGATCGTTATCAAAGAAATTCAAACCAATCACCCATTCATCAAACCCCATCCCGGTAGGATTGCAGGGCGAGTCCGGTTGCCCCGATCCCAGGTGAACTTTGCCAAAGATGCCGGTGACATATCCAGCCGTCTGCAGCGATTCCGCGATCGTATGTTCATGCGGACGCATATAGCGACCGTGATTGGTGACCTTGGCTCGGATCGGATTGCGACCCGTCATCACACTGGCGCGAGTCGGCGAGCAAACTGGAGCTGCGGCATAAAACCGATCCAGCACAAAACCTTGTTTCGCCATCGCGTCCAACTCGGGCGTCTGTACGAAGGGATGGCCGTTGTATCCGACATCGCCCCAGCCATGGTCGTCTGCCATGACCAATACGATGTTGGGGCGAACCTCACCATTGATCAACTCAATCGCTTTCAAGGCAAATCGCTTTCCCAGATTTTGATAGCCTTGCACCGAATAGTGCAAGTCGTTTGTGATGGACTTGCCTTTGCCGTTGACGCCATCGTTCAAGTCATCGGTGTTCACCCAGGCGGCTCGCGGATGGCGGTCTGCGAATTCAACCTGAGCTTCACGCACAAGCATCCAGTGCGGGTAACTTGAATTGTCCATATCAAAGTCACTCAGCCGCCCGACTACGCAGTTGATGTCGTCGCGACCCAGGTCATCAGACAGTTGCTCGACCAGTCCCTGCAAGCTCTCGCCATAGACCTTGCCGAATTGTTCGCGAGCATCCCGTTCTCCCTGCATCCAAATGAACGTGACGGACTCGAGCTGTTTGCCTTCGATCGCGAGATTGACCTTGTCCATCAACCGGTCGTAAAGAATGCCTCTCCGTTCTGGTTCGTCAGTTCCTTCCATGGCCCAGTCCTTGAACCAGCGGTGGATAGGTTGGCCACCCTGGGCGTCTTTGACAATGATCACATTCTCTTCACCAAATTCGTTGGCGACGATTGGCGCGAACGAGTCGGAATGGTCGAGTCCGGCCATGTTGGATTGTCCGGACAAAATAAACAGATGTTCGGAGTCTTGCTGGCCAGCCGATTGAACAAGTGCGGAGGGCCAGCAGATGCAAATCGCAATCACAGTTCCCGCCAGGCGCGCAGCATGAAGTCGGTTCATTCATTCTCCGTGGTTAGGCAGCGTCGCTGAAGACAGAGACAGCGTACTAGAGATCAAAATCGTCCAATTGATCGATCAAGTCATCCAGTTCATCATTGGGCTCGTCGACCTTGGCAGTTTGTCGCTTGGACACGGTGGCACTCATGCCAACGGCTTCACGACCTGCCAGCATAAGTTGCTCATCGCGTTCAGCAGCAGCAACTTCATCTGCGGACTTGCCTTCATCCGGTTTGCCGAAAAGTTGCGACAAATCGATTTTCAGCGCTGCGCCCGATTCGTTGGCTCCGGCGATCGCTGGAGTTTTGTGTTGCGGGAACATGATCGCGTTTTCCGGACAGACTCGACTGCAAGCCGGACAGCCTTTGCGGCAGTTGTCAGGTTGTTCCACCAGAATGGTGTCAATGTTGTCGACGCCGTACACACCGAACAGGCAGAAGTCGATGCACTCCATGCAGTTCGTGCAGCGACTGTAATCAATCACCGGGTACCAGCGCCGGCCACCGGTATCTTCAATACGGTTCAGAATCGAAGGTGTTACAGATTGTTCGAGTCCATTTCCATCGGCCGCCAGTGCAGTGTCGTTGACCGGGTTCTGCATCCGCTCCTGGGCCGAAGGTTGTTGATCTGATCCGTTGCCGGCGGTTTCCTGTTTTCCGTTGGCATTATTTTTGTTGGGCAGCGGGGCCGTTAATCCACCGATGTTCAGGATTTGCATGTTGGATTCTTGATGGATGCGCTTAACTTCATCAATGAATTCATCAGCCTTGTTGGTGACTCGCAAGTCCAGGCAGTAGATTTTGCGATTGGGTATTTTGCGCGAGTCAATTACTCGGTCTTTGTCTTCGTCCGCCGCATCCTGTTGTTCTTCGTCTTCTTCATCCTCGTCATCGTTTTTAAGGATCGTTTCGCCGACTTGTCCCAGAATATCGTTGCGACCCAGTATCCAGTGAGCCGCTCGTTCAAAATGCCATGAGCATACGACCATGTTTCCGGAATTGCCCTGCAAGGCCATCATTCCGGTACTGTCAGCCGTGAGGTCGTACAGGTTAGGAATGACCGTAACGTCGATCCCGTTTTCCAACAGCAGACCTGCGACGATATCCTCTTCAAGTTGACGCTTGGCTGGATTGCGCCCTTGTGCCTGGGAGATAACAACTGCTAAACGTTTTGCCATATCGATTCTCTGAACGGGATGTGTTCAGCATAACCCATCGAATAGGCGCAATAAAGTCAAAATCAGGGAGTCTCGATCAGGTTGCTTACTGATTGAGTTGGCCTTTGATGGTGCGCTGTGTTTTTTCCCACACGCTTTCCAGCAAGATCAGGTATTCGGCGGTATCTATCAGCCCGGCGTGGTCTCCTCGCATCTCGAACAACCAGCCCTCGCCGTATTTGTCGACGTTTATTGAGGAGGGATCCGACATCAGCTGTTCGTTAAAACGAACCAGTTCCCCTGACATTGGCGAATAGAGTGCACTTTCGGCTTTCTTGCTCTCGATCGAACCGATTTCCTGATTTTCGGTCAAACTCATTGGAGCATCGAACAGCCAATCCAGAAAATATACGTCCTGCAGCAATCGAACGGCATAGGCAGTGAAGCCGAACCGGATCAGGTCACCCTGTTGGTGTCCCCACATATGGTTCGGAGCATACAGGCGATCGAGCGGAAATTCCGCCTCGAATTCGCCCATCATAAAAGAGAGTTGTTCGCTCAAGAGTGCTCGGCCAGCTTAAATTTGATCAAGTGTAACGAACGCCTTGATGTTCGGCTTCAAAGAACGCCGGCAACAACCCGTCGACTCGCAACAAGCCGTCGCGAGTAAGCTCGATTCGGTCGTCGGAAACTGAAGCGACGAATCCATCCTGGGCGTACTGGTCCCATTCCTTTTTCCAATGCTCGAAAATGTCGACATCGAATTTGTCGGCGAAGTACTGGCGAGGCAAATATCCTTTTTTTAATTGCAGGATCATTTCCCGAACCAGCGCCTGATGACTGGTGGGCTGAAATGCCCGACCCAGAGGCAGCTTGCCGCGCTCCAGCAAGTCACCCGTGTAGTCACCCCATTCGGGTTTATTCTGATAATGAACTCCGGAAATGTGTCCGAAACTGGCAATCCCGGTGGCCAGCAAGTCAGCGCCTTGCCAGAGATTGTCCCGGTAACTGAAATTCACTTTGTCCGGATCTTTGACGACTGTGTAGGCGCTGCTGACGTGGTAGCCTGCGTTCAACAATTCATCAAAGGCGAAGTTGACCCAATCTCGTTTGGTCTTCCAGTCAGCGACCGGTGATTCGGTTTTGTTGCCCAGAATGTCCTTCGAGTAAACGGTGTTGAAGGGAAGTTCCATCTGATAAATCGTCACGCTTTCAGGCGAAAGCTCGATCGTTTTCTCAATGTTGTACTTCCAGTTGTCCCAAGTTTCGCCGACCATCCCGGCGATCAAGTCAATGTTGACGTTGGGGAAGCCTGCGGCAACGATCCAATCCCAGGCTTTGAAGATTTCCTTGGTCAGATGAGCGCGCCCGTTTTCTTCGAGCAGTTTGTCGTTGAAGTTTTCCACACCCAGGCTGAGCCGAGTGACACCCAGGTCTTTGAGCGTATGGATTTTGTTTTCCTGCAGCGTTCCAGGCTCGCACTCGAAAGTGACTTCTTCAGCTTTGTCCCAGTTAATGTTTTCTTTGAGCCGGTCGACCAGCGAGGTCAG
>CAZOXC010000377.1:0-4155 GCA_964583205.1 uncultured Pirellulaceae bacterium
TAACCTCGCGTGCTTAATCAACGTCGCAAAGAGGTTTTGAAAGGCCCTCTAGTAACAAAAACATTGAAATCAGGCTGGACCGGGAAATTGAATAATAGTGTCGGCCTGATTGCCTACGATGATGTTCACGAAACTGTCTACTTTTGGAAGGTAGGCCGTTGAGTTTGCATGAATTGGTAAACAGACAAAGGTGTAGAAGGAAAAGGTGTAGAAGGACAGGCAAAGAATGTGTGATTATTCTCAATTGCGGTAGTTCCATGTTTTGACAAGGAGCTGCCGGTCGCTTCTGAGTTCTTGATGACTGATTTCGAAAGCTCATGAATCCAATTTGCATCGCCCCAAGTTGTTCTTCCTTCAGGTTGAGCTCTCTCACGCATCCAATGCCCAGTTTGATCAACAATTGATCCCTCACAATGGACTTGGCAAGGATACTGTACTTCTTTGCCCCGATTCGAAGAATTTGTGTCGAATGTCCTCAGTCTTGATTCCCTTTGATTTGGCTGGTTCTGTGAAGCCGAGAAAAAGTGAGCCGATTCCAACGGCCAGTGCATCGAGAATTGTTGTCTTGCCTTTAGCATTGTCGCCGATCACAAGATTGAAACCGGAGTTTAGATCCAATTCGAACTCTTCGAACGATCTAAAGTTGGTCAGTGTTAGTTTTTTTTATGTTCATAAGTTTTGTGATTCAGTTGTCATTTCAATTGGCTTTCATTCTTAACGCCAATAGGGATGCTGATACCAATGTTCTGGCAGTCCCATCTTCTTCATTGAATTGGCTAAGGCAGGAGGTTCCTTAATCAAGTCGCTTATCCTTCGCCGCCATTCAATTGCAAATTTGTCGATTCCTTTGCAGCGTTTAATTATTCGATTGATCATCAACATAGTGACAAACAATCGCGACCGATCAGGGACAAGCGGATTTTGCCAATTCTTACCTTTCGGAAGCTTTGGTTGGATTGCCCACTTTCGATCCCAAAGCCGACCATGATGAGCACAGATGTTGCGTATGTAGCATAAATGGTGGATGGCCGAATCGAAATCCTGCGGCTGCATGTTGTAGCGGCTGGCAATCGGCTTTTGGAAAGTTCCCTTTAGTCCGGCGTACATTTTCGACACCGACCCGAACGAAGCGATTTCTGTTGCCATCCAAAATGGCAAATCGGGAAAGCCCTTGTATTTTCCTTGAAAATGAACGACAAACTTTTCTTTTGAACGTTCTGCCTCTTCTCTTAAGCTGGCCAACCAGTCGGAGTGATTGAAATTGGGTTTGAAATGGTTCGGATCAAGGTGACCAAACGCAGAAGTGTTTGCGGTAAAAAGATGCGCGACGTTGGCGCGAACATCGAATTCAATTACCTCCAGCGAATCTGTCACTGCGTCACGAATGTTGACATCGAAAAGGTAGGAGTTTTTGATTGCCTCAAAAGTAGTTCCTTCGATGAATTCGTGACGGCTGGATTCGAAAGCAAGACAGTAGCCACTGAATCGGTAATAGCCGATGTGGGAAAGGAACTGCTTGGCAAGTTCCTTGTTATTGATTACCAAATTGCGTTCTTCAAGCAGCGCTAGTTGGTCATCGATACTATGCCATTGTTTGTCGTATTCAGAAAGGCCATGAGAGTTGCTCAACATTTCACCTCAAAGAGTTGAGGGTGAGTAAAATTGGCCGAAGATTTGCGACCAGCGCAAAAAAATGACCCGCCGATTATGCACGTCATTGAAAGGGTGCGTGACCGGTTCCAAGAGGGGTGCAGCGGGTGTGTTGATTGAAGTATCGGCCCAATTGTTGGACAAATCAAGCGGGATCTATCTGGTTTTTGAGGTGTATTCAAAAAACCGCCCGATTTTACCGGGTCTAGATCACCTAGTCTTCCAAGCTGGCGTCGGTAATGCCTGTCAGACACTAATCTAGTACCGCCAGATTCACGGTTTATGTCACGTTCCGGCAAGTTGCCGCATGTTTCGTCCCAATCGAGTGGCGCAGACAGCGCCCGCACAATTCGGGAGACGCTGACTCTCGAATTGGAGACTACTTCTTTGCCTTGAGCTATGTCAAAGTTGCGAAGAGTTGGACTCGTTGATATGCGAACCATAGCTACACCGTCCTGAAGATGACTTGGTCAGATTTGTCGCGGCCTTGGTTGTGGACGGAGAAAGTCTGAACGGCGTTGGCTTTCAGTTGATCATTGCCTTTGAATGCTTTGTCGAAGCAGATGAACTGGATCGGTTCAAGCTTGACGACTTCGACAAGAAGCTCTCGAGTGATCTTGTCTTCAAGACAAATCAGCAGTACTCCGGCTTCATTCCCAAGGTTGAAATTTTCGTTACCAAGGTTCCGAAAGTAGTTTCCACGTCGATCTGGCTTGAGCGGTGGGTTGCGAAATTTTGGTAGTCTCATTTGAGAGTTCCATTGGCTTAACAGATCGTTATCAGGCCCCTGTCAGAACGCAATCGGAACCAAATCAGAACAAGCAAACAAGAGGGAACCCTCTCGACTCAAAGAAAACCCACGAAAAAGGGCCGAAGCTCATTTGCTTCGGCCCTTTGAGGCGGACGGAGAGGGATTCGAACCCCCGGAGCAGTTTCCCACTCGCCGGTTTTCAAAACCGGTGCCTTAAACCAGACTCAGCCATCCGTCCTCGCTTTTTACCGTTTCAAACCGCGATACAAGTAGTCAACACAGTTTTGCATAGTTGGCGTGAAGAGAAAATATACGATTTTGGACAAGTTTTGCAAGGTGTTCACCGTTAGAAACAACCGGTGCTATAGCTCGACGATTTCAGTGGCGTTTCCTCAACAATTGTGCATGGTTGGTGAAGAGCGTTATTTGTGACAAGGATCATACCGTTAGCGCAGATTTTGAGACATCCTGTAATGTCAAAGCGGAATGTATGGCTTCCAACTACATATCACCGAAACAAACGCGGAAAATAATCGTACTATCCGGGCAGAATGAGAATAGTCGCTTTGAACAATCCCGCCTTGAGATATCAGGCACAACCCTCTTTGCCGTACCATGTTGCGAATCAACTGAGGCAAGCATAGCGACGACTGCGGCACATCATCATTCGCTCGCTAACGCTCCGGCGAACTGATAAAACTCTAAGCAAACGAAAGTTAATCGACTAAGATGGATTGGGAAATCGGACGCCCCGGCTCCATTTGTTTTGAAGTTGGAATGGTCACGGAATAGAAATCTTAAGAGCTAGTTCAAATGACGGATACCTCCATAAGCCTTCTAAACAATCTGCGAACCTCTCCCCAAGAGGAATGCTGGGAAAAACTGACGCAGATTTACAGCCCTCTAATTCGAATGTGGACTAGCAAATACCGAGTACAGGACAGTGACGCTGAAGATCTTGTACAAGAAGTTTTACTCGCCGTCTCGAAAGACATCCGAGGATTCGAGCACAGGGGCCCCCGCGCATTCCGAGGATGGTTAAAAGCGATTTTGCTAAATCGCTTGCGAAAGTACTGGCGCAATCGAGACCGCTTGCCCAAAGTGGGAGCCGGTTCGGAGCTAGACCGTAAGCTTGACGAATTGGAAGACCCTGCCAGTGGCTTGAGCGTCCTCTGGAATCAAGAACATGACCTGTTTGTGTTGCGTCAGCTTCTGGAATTCGTGAAACCACATTTTGAACCCAAGACTTGGATGGCGTTTTGTCAGGTCACTCTTAATGGATCCAAACCCGAATCTGTGGCACAAGATCTCGGAATTTCTCCGAATGCAGTATGTCTCGCTAAATCGAGAGTAATTCGGAGGTTACGGCAGGAGGCCGACGGGCTAGTCGAGTCTTCATCAAATTTTTTTTGACTTGATGACAGAATACCGTCTAAACAGGTCTTTGCTATTAGAAGGCCGCTGCCTTTGTCAGCAGTTCTATACACCAAAATAGCAGAAGCCAAAAATGACCAAAAAATCCGCACACCCTTCCGTCGAAACACTAAACGCGTACAGCCTCGGCCGATTGCCGACTGAACAAGCCGCCGCGATAGATGACCACATCAGCGAGTGTCATCCTTGTTGCGAGACGATATTTGGTTTTGCAGACGACGACACGTTTATGGGAGAGCTCAAAGCAGCTGTTCGAACACAAAACGGTGAGCCTGTTGTGCCATCAGGAACGAACGCAATTCCATCTTCATTGATTTAGC
>CAZOXC010000378.1:0-4145 GCA_964583205.1 uncultured Pirellulaceae bacterium
AAACCGGCCGAGTACATGGTTTCCATGATTGCTCGGTCGCGCAAACCAAACGGTTTGTTGAGGGGCGGTGCGGCCAGAAGTTTGCCAAGTTGTTTGGTGGTCAAAAAATGAGGAAGTTTGCGCTTCTTTCTGGGGTTGCGCAGCGGTTTGGCCGGATTGCCGGAAACCAGTCCGTCGCGTTGAGCATAGCGAAAGAAACTTCGGAACGATGCCAGTCGCCTGGAGATCGATGTCTCGGCATATCCAGCTTCGTGCATCGCGGCCACGTAATCACGCAAGTCAACCGTGTCGACTTCAGAAGGTCTGGGAGTGCGGCCAAATGACTCGGAAACGTATTCAGTCAGGCTGTCCAAGTCTTCACGATAGGACTTGATGGTGAAGTCGGATGCATTCCGCTCCACTGTCAAGAATCGAATAAACCTGTCAACAGCCTGATCCATGATGAGTGTGTAGAATTAACGAGTAGGGTTTGTAGCTGAAATTCAATAAAAAAAGCCGGCGATTGCCGGCTCTGATTTAGATTCTTTTTTGCTATCACTCAAGATCAGTTGAGTAGTCATCTATCGTTGGCAACTCAAGTCTCTCGGGTTCACTCGGGGCCGGTGCAGTTTTCGAAAGATTCCGCACCTTTTGACTTAATACAGCAGCATCGTACCAGCTGAAACTTAATTCGGGATTGGACGCATATCGTCCTAATGTACGAAGCGCTTCGCTCTTGTTTTCGTCATTGAACAGAACGACATAGCGTTCTTCACCTTTAACGAGAGCTAAAACATTGATGTCACTTGACACTAGCATTTCTCCGGAACCGCGGCGAGCCATACTCGACAATAACACTGGTTATCGGTTGTCGATGTCGAGCTTCAGCAATGCAGTTTTAGAATAGGCAAATGAATCTCAAAACAACCGTGGCCAAGCGGCAAAAGCAGCAGGAGCCGAATGATGATCAATGAAACTGCTGGCTAAACAAGTTGTTGTCTATGCGAAATGACACGAACTGAAGTTGCAAACTGAACCAACCGTTACGACCGGACCTGAACGCTACCGTTGCTTTGAATGCTATCGGCTGAATGTGCTAAGATATGGTTATGACTGACAGTTCGGTAAATGCTTTTGATCCCTACAAGGAATGGCTGGGCCTGGCTTGCGATGGCCAGCCAGACCACTATTCGCTGTTGGGCCTCCAGCCGTTTGAATCCGATTCGAATCGAATCGTTGAAGCAGCCGATCAACAGATGATCAAAATCCGCCAGCATCAGACTGGGCCAAGGGGGGCTTTTACCCAAGGAATCTTGAATCAGATTGCAGAAGCCAAGATCTGCTTGAGCAAACCGGCTTCCAAATCAGTGTATGATCGTGCACTGAAAGCCAAGCTGGAGCAAGTTGCTCAGGGCAATCTGCTGCCGCCCAAATTCGAAACCGAAACTCCGGTCGCGGCTGGCAATTCACCCGCCGTTCCGCCAGCACCAGTTTTGCATCAGACGCCGCCCTCTCAAGTCCCTCCGTCTCGACTGCCACCACCTCAGTTGCCGCCACCTGTTGAGCAGCCTCCATCGACCCATGAAAGTCGGCCTGCGCCGATTAACATTCGGCCGATCCAGCCTCGTTCCAGCAAATCAAAATGGCTGTGGGTGATGTTGTTAGGAGTTCTGATTGGTGGAGCAGCTTGTGCGGTCTTGCTGGTCTGGTGGCTGAACGGCTAATCGCCCATTTACGGTCGGGCAGCTACTTGATGCGGTTCTTGAGTGCATTATTGGAAATGCTGATAATGTTGGCCTTGGCACGAATTTCACTGGCCAGAGACTTGTCGGCATTCTTTTTGGTTTCTTCTTCGAATTCGACAATGTAGGCACCCACCGTAGCGCCGCTCTGGATGACTTGATTTTCCCAGAACTCCTGGCCTCGACTGGAAAGTGTTGTGGCCAGTGCTCGAGTCGCTCGACCTGAAAAACCACCCAGTACCATTTCCAGTCGCCCCAAAGCTTCTCGATAGACGTAGAACAGGAACGCTACAAATTCGGGATCACCTTGTTCATTGGCGAGCACCCAGTTTCCGTTTTCGGTTTCGTAATAGATGCCGGCTTTGTCACGTTTATCTTTTTTGGCCAGTTGCGTTCCGCCCATCATTGAATTCGGGTGAGGATCCTGATCACGGAATCGCAAGTAAAACGGGCATGCTCGATCGCCCGGCTCATTCACATCATCCTGAGAGATAAGTGGTCTGGCATGAAAGGTGTTTGCGATGACAATCTCGCCGACAGGATTACTTTTGGCACTGCCCAGGCAAACCAGCGATTTATCACCTGGGTAAGCAGCAAATTCCGAGTACGCTTCTTCGGCTCGACCATTGACGATTTTTTCCTGCGACTGGCTGGGACTCCAGACCAGAGATTGAGTGACAAATTCGGGTTGAGGATTAGCTCGTTCAATGGGCCGGCTATGTTCGGCGACTGTTCCATCCGTTGGGTATTTGCGATGCTTGGCCGTGCCTCCAATCGAAGTCACGCCGCTGAGCAACTCACCCAGCATGATCGAGTCGCTGGCGGAAAGAAACTCCAGGCCGGGTTCTTCAGGTGCGATGTCCCGGCGGACACCCAGGCACATGACCATCCGCTTGCGCATGGCCAGCATTTCCCAGAAATTTTCTGGCTCGACCGAAAACAGAATTCCCGGGAGGTCTTCCGCCTTCGCATAATTTTCGTCAATCAAGTATTGGCAGATTGCCGACAGCGCTTGCAGCGGAACATATTTGATTTCGCTTTTCAACAAAGCGGCGACCTGATGGCGGTCGAGTCCTGTGTGTGCCACGATCGCCTTGATCGTCCCCGGACGTTTGCGAGGATCGGGCTCATGCTTGAGAATTTCGGCTAGTCTAAACGAATATCTCATATGTCTGCTCCAAAACGACTTGGCCAATTCTCTGAAGGGCAATTATGGTGAATTGATGAGGCTCAAAAGGTCATCAGTCAACTCGCCAGCAATGCAATTTCGCCTGCCTTAAGCCAGGAATCACAAATGCCAGCCCATTGAGGCGTTCTTCTGCCACTAAATCCACCATAGGGCCCGCAATGTGAATCATCAATCCCCTAAATCCTCTGAAATACCAAACTAGCAAGGCGTAGCCGAGTTCCATTAAAAAATTTGAAATACTCAATCTTGGGGGACAATTTTTTCTCAAGTATCGCTCTAGCAGTCGGTCGGGTGGTTTGATACCGTCCCCCGCGATTTGGCTTTTTCAATTCGAATCAGCCTTTTCAAAAAATTGTCAAACGAAAATTCGGAGAACAAGGATGTCCCGTCCATTTTCAATGCTGATCGTCAGTATGTTGCTGACCTTTTTCCTCATCCAGGTGGTGGATGCGCAACTACAGGGTTTGCCGTTTCGCAATAAAGCAAAACAACAGGAACAGTTGGAGTTGGCACAGAAGCATGGCCCATTCCTGATCATGTGTGCGTCGTTTGTCGACGAGACAGGTTTGCAACAAGCCAAGGCGCTGGTGCAGGAGTTGCGACAAGAGTATCAGATGAATGCCTACATTTATGGGCAGCACTTCGATTTCTCCGCAACCGTGGCTGGGCGAGATTGGCAGTCGTTTGAAACAGAAACTGGCGAAGAGTCGTTTCGATTGCGTCGAATGAAAGCCGCCAACTCAAGCCCCTTCACCGAGTACGCAGTGGTGGTTGGCAACTTCCCCTCGATGGAAGACGCTCAAGCCCAAAAGACGCTTGAGAAGATCAAGTACATCAAGCCGGATGCATTGACCGTTTCCGAAACAGTGACGACCAATCAGCGATTGGGTGTGTGGCGTGAAATTCAACGACGGATTTCTCCAAATTCTGCGACCAAAGAAAAGGGTCCAATGCGAGCCGCTTTTGTAATGGCTAACCCCACATTGCCCGAAGAGTACTTCAACCAGCCTGGGTTGGATGAATTCGTTCTCAAAATGAACAAGAAAGCTCAATACAGTCTGCTGGATTGCCCTGAAGCTTATACGGTGCGAGTTGCAACGTTCCGTGGAGATTCAACTTTCGAATCCAGCGAAATGGAAACGGTTAAGCGAGATATGGAGCAACGCCGCCGGTTCAATCAACCTATTACAGAAAGCAAACTGGCTGAAGCTTTCGCCAAAGCCAACACACTGGCC
>CAZOXC010000379.1:0-4138 GCA_964583205.1 uncultured Pirellulaceae bacterium
TCAATGACTCGTTGCATGCAGTGAGTTCACAAGGCGACCTGTTTGCGATGGGCGAGCCTTCCTCTGCATTTGAAGTGATTGACCAGCCGATTCGAGCCAGTAACGTGATGCAAAGTTTGTTGTTCACGCAGCTGATTCAGCTTTCTGATTCTCAATTTGTCGCAATGGGACCTGATGATCGTAGAGCGATATTGAAACTTGATCTGACTCGCAGCCCACCCTCGAGTTTAACCACTCTGGGAGACTCGATTACCAATCCGACCTGTGAGTCGATTGGTTTCGCGAACAGCCTGGTTGTGGCCACGGGACGAGGCCAGATTTATCGAGTGAACCCGAACAATGGCGAATCGATTGGTGCTCCGTTCCAGCCCTTGCTGGAACCGCAGGTGACGATCAACTGGAATAAGCCTGTTGTAACCAAGCCGGATCAGGAGTTCGTGATTTCCGATACCAAGGGCCGGATGTTCCTGGTGCAAGCTGACGGCAGCGATGCCTTGAGAAAGGTTGCCGAGTTTACAAACGAGTTTCCATTCATTTCTCAAATGGCAAAGGTAGGCGAGCGGGTTTACTGTGTTGCACAGAACGATCTGAATGACTCGCTGGTGAGATATTCTTATGACGGTGAATTTCTGGAAGCGGGCCAGGTAGCAATTCCCACGGGTTATGTGGCCGGGCCATTCGTCGTCGGTGACAAGCTGTTGGTGATTAATAACGAAGGCAAGTTACTTTGTTTCGACGAGGAATTAAATAGCCAGTGGAGTATGGACATTCCGCGTGACCGTTTTTCCGGGACTCCGCTGCTAGTCGACGGTTCAATGTTGATTTCCATGGAGAGCGGGTTGGTTCTGATGGTGAATATGGAGTCGGGTGAAACCATCCGTCAATTCAATGTCGGACAGCCGCTCTCAGGCAATCCTGTATTTTTCGACGGAAAAACAATCGTGACGGGTTTGGACGGAACAGTTCACTTGTTGGATTTGGAGGCCGGGCAATGATTAAGTGGCTCGCAAGCGGTTTTCGCGACAGGCGTTTTTCATTCGCTGATGTTGGCTCCCGAGTGCCATCGGCTGGTTTGGCTGGACAGCTGCCACTGGTGTTTTGTCTGGTTGTCGGTTTGTTGGTCAGTGGAGTGAGTGCCCAGGAAGACGAGGAAGAAGAACCGCTGATCGATCGCGAGCCCTTTGACCGAATCACTTTGAATGGGGCCAACAACTTTGAAGTGCTTGAGGTAAAGCCTTTGCGGGATACCGCTCGGCGGCTGAATCTTGATGAGCCTGAGAAGCCGTTTGAATTTGATCAGGATGGCAGTCTGAAATTTCAGTTGCCGGATTTTGGCGAGCTTTATTGGCAGGTTCCCTGGCGAGATATTACTGAACTCAAACTGTTTGAAGATTTGTTGCTGGAGGATGCTCGATTACAACTGGACGGAGGTGATTACGATCTGTGTTTTCGAACGTTGTTGTATTTGAAAGACCGAACCAGCTTTGGAGACTCGGTCGAGGTGCGGCAGATTTTTGAAGATTGTCTGGCTGCCGACGGGAATCAGGCGATGGATGATGGACGCTTCGATGACGCGTTGTCGGTCTATGAAGAATTGTATTACCGAAATTCCAGCTATCGTGGTCGAGGTGGCAAGACCGCCTTGCAGATTATCGCTGAATGCTATGACAAAATGATCGGCGCGGAAGTCGAAGCCCGAGAGTTTCTCAAGGCCAGGAATGTCGTGGAGATTGTGCGCGATAGATATCAGGATCGGCAACGCGATCTGGTTGACAAATGGATGGAGAAAATTGACGAAGAAGCACTTGTCGCTCTGGATGAAGTGCGCGGGATTGTTGGCCAACAGAACGGTGACCAGGCTCAAAAGGCGGTCCGGAATTTGATACATGTGATGCCTGACCTGGACGAAGGTCATGAGATGTTTGTTCAGGTATCCGAGCGTTTTCCAACGGTTTACGTGGGCGTGAATCAGCCTGCAACCGATATTGACCCCGTGCGAATTGACAATTGGAGTTCGCGGCGGGTCGGCAGGTTGACTCACCGCTGGCTGATTGAATTCGATGGACTTGGTGACGAAGGTGGAGACTATGTGTTTCCACAAGGCATGATCGAGCCTGTCGACGAATCGGGGCTTTCGTATCGGATCAGTATTCGTGACGACGAACAACCGTTTGGGGTGCCAGACGTGTTTACCTACGAAATTTCCAATCGACTAATCGACTTGGCCGACGAGAGTTCACCCGACTATTACGTACCCTGGGCCCGTTTGCGACCGATGATCGAAATCGAAAACGATAAATCGGTCTTGTTCAAAATTCGCTCGCCTTATGTCCGACCTGAAGCCTTGATCCAGACTTCATTGGCGCGAACCGATAGCGAACGATACAAAGTCGAAAATGGCAAATACACAACTGCCGAATTCAACGATCAGCAAACGGTGTTTACATTGAACAAGGACTACCGTGCTGTCGTCGGCAATCAACATCCTCGAATCGTTGAGCGGGTTTTTGCGGGCGCTACACTGGCTGACGAGGCTCTGATTCGAGGCGAAATTGATGTAGTGGATCGGATTTATCCTTCAGATTATGGTCGCCTCCGTAAGGATCCGAATATCGAGGTCAGGTCTTACGGGATTCCGACAATGCATATGCTGATTCCCAATCCTCGCAATCTGCACATGAAGAGTGTTAACTTTCGCCGAGGGCTTCTGTACGCAATCGACCGAGATTTGGTGATTGATGAGCATGTGGCTTTCGGCCAATCGATTTCCGGTTACCAGAAAATCAGTGGTCCATTCCCGCCTGGCTCTGACTCGACAGATCAGATCGCCTATGGCTATGACAACAAGATTTCCACTCGTCCTCACAACGGCAAACTGGCGATTGTGTTGACGACACAAGTCGAAAAACTGGAAGAGAAGCGGTTGGAAAACGAATGGAAACGAAACAACCCGGAAGTGCAATTCGATGACGACGGGAATCAAATCGTCAACGAGGGCGAAGAGCCGGCCAAAAAGTTGCCAGAGTTTAAAGTCGAACGGCCGGTTTTCGTGTTGGCTCATCCCGACAACGAGCTGGTAGAAAATTTGTGCCGAACCATCGCCAGTCAGTGGCAACTGGTTGGCATCGAAACCAAATTAAGAAAATTGCCGCTGGGTGTGACCATTCCACCGGACGATGATTATGACGTTTTGTTCATGGAAACCTTCATGCAGGAACCAATGGTAGATGCCTACCAGATGTTCGGTCGAGGTGGATTTGTGAACGAAGTTGACGCGACGATCAAACAGGCATTGTGGTTGTTAGACGATGCCGACTCTTGGGGTGATGTTGCTTCAAGCTTGCGACGAATTCATCAACAGTCTTACAATAATCTTACGGTGTTGCCACTTTGGCAGATCATTGACCACTATGCCTATCGAAATCATGTGAGCAATCTGGGAAACAGGAATGTTCACTTGTATCAGAATGTCGAACGTTGGCGCATTGAACCGAAGATCCCAGAACGAGAAGAGTAGTGTTGAACGCTAAACACAGTCAAATCGCTGAGTTGCAAAAGGTCGGACAGTGTCAACTGTTGGGCAATCGCTGGTCAATTGTCGCTTGTGTGATCCTGGGGATTACATTTGCCATGATCAATCCAGCGTGGGCACAGAATACGCCGGCATCAGGTGCTCAGGATGAAAGCGAAGCCGAAGAGTATCAACTGGCCTGGGAGTTCGATCCTTATCGAGTTGTGATCTGGATAAGTCACGATCAGTCCAGCTTCGTCAACCAGAATCTGGAGTCGATCAAATCGCAAGTGGTTTCAAGACTTGAGTCGGTAGATCGCAGTGGCTGGCGAATCACGGTGGACGCGGCACCGCATCCCTGGAATTGGCGTCTGTTGAATGCCGAAATTGAGACCCCAACGAAACCCTCCAAAGATGGCGAGCGTCCCACGTTGACGGAGATGCTGCTGGATTCAGGCGAGTTGGATAACTATGACAAACTGATTTGTGCCCGGGTTCGAAACCGGTTCGGACGAATCGATTTGAATGTGCAGGAATTTGACGTTCAAACCCGCCAGTGGGGTGCGAAAATTATTCGCGACGTCGCCAACCCGCATAATCTGGCGAACGCTTTGCAACACTCGGTCC
>CAZOXC010000380.1:0-4133 GCA_964583205.1 uncultured Pirellulaceae bacterium
ACCAGAACCACGATGATTGCCACCAACAACCAGAACGAAACCATTCGCGACATTGAATCCCTCCTAATCTGTGCCCATCGACCGAATGCGGGAATTTTCCCGTATTGTTGGCATCAAAACCATAATACTAGCTATCGCGCTTCGGCGGCAGCATACCCGTTTATCGGTCGCAGAATCATGAATTCCGGGATTTTTTTCGAACTAAACGAAAAGAGATTTCGAGAATTTTTTTCTTGGTCTTTATCAGATCAATTAGGTAAACTATTAAGTAGGGATGATATGAGGCAATCGCGTTGCTATGCAAGTTGCTGGACAACGCGCAGTTAAGTGTAGTTGTAAATACCTTACTGGATCCCGTAATGCTTGAGACAATGTTAAGATCGCTTGGTGACCAGGTTCGCACGACCATTCGTCGCGAGTGTGGTGATACCGCGCGGCATCGCTTTGACACATCCGACGTCGTTCAAGAGTCCTTGATTCAAATCTGGCTCAATCTTGGTGAAGATGAAATCAAGCGTCTGATTAACTGCAAGAGTTGGTTACGAAAGATTGCTCTCGGCCATCGCTCCAAACTCAAACGGAAACACCTGGCCAAAAAACGATCCGTCTACATGGAGAGGCTGATCGATTCCGATGTTCACCTTGAAGATCGAAATAAATCTACAAACCAACTCCAGGTTCGCGAGCACATCGAGTTGGTGATGGTGGAAATTGAGTTACTCAATTCCATCGACCGCCGAATCGTGACTCAGTACATCTTCGAAAACGAGTCGTTCATCGCGATCGCGGTAGATCTGAAAAAAGATTCGCAGTTCGTTCGCAGACGATATAAACGAGCCATCAAGACCATGGCCGGCAACTTGCAAAACAAAGGCCTGACATTCGACGAATAGCGAAGACCGGCAGTGTCCTCTTTAATCCAAGCTACAGCGCAAACGTAGATTTGTTGCGCAAACAAGCTACTCTTTGACGCCGGGCGTAATTTTCAGCTCAACTTCTTCTTCACCACGCATCACTTTCAGCGTGGTTTCTTTGCCAATCTTGAGAGCGCCAATCGCAAACATGTACTCGTTCAGATTTTCGACTTTTTTGGTTCCCAACTCGACAATCACATCGCCTTCCTTCAAGCCCGCTGCTTCGGCTGGTGACTCTGCCGTTGTTCCAGTCAAGCGAACTCCGGTTCCTTCGAATGCATAATCGGGATGCGTACCCAAATAGACGCTTCCCATCACTCCGCCACTCATTCCGCCAGTCGAAGACTTGTCGTAGCGCTGGAATTTGGGCGGATCGGCTCGTTTGCACAATGCCACGGCAACATTGCCCATGAAGTTCGCTACCCTGGCGGTTTCTTCGTACTTGATCTTGTCCGGTGTATCGCGAGGCGTGTGATAATCCGAATGCGATCCAGTAAACGCGGCGAGGATTGGAACACCAGCTTTATAAAAACCTGTCGCATCGGTGGGCAAGTTTGTGTCCATGACCTTTTTGGTATTCAACCGAGTGCGGAAATTTGCGGTCTCAATCAAACCTCCCCAATCTTCGGACGAACCCAAACCCTGCAGGATCAACTGGTCTTCATATCGACCAACCATATCCATATTGAGATAGGCCGTTACTGAAGGATAAACGCTGAACACAAGTCCGGCGTGCGGATCATTGGGATCGTCACTTCCCATGGCATTCCCCAAACGCTTTTTGAGTACATCCACGTAATGGTTCGAACCGTGCAGTCCGAGTTCCTCGCCGGACCAGGCGGCAAAGATAATATCGCGTCGCAGCCCATCGGTTTCATCTTTGCGTTTCATGTCGGCAATGTACTCGGCCACCTCCAACATCGCGGCCACACCTGAAGCATTGTCATCAGCACCAAAGTGGATCAATGTCGTGTCCTGAGAATTAGCCAGCGATCCACCGGTGCGTCCTTCTCCCAAGTGGTCAATGTGTGCGCCGATAACGACCACTTGATCGGCCGGTGCATCACCGACTTGCAGGAAGCCAATCACGTTACGACCCTTGCCGCGGTTTTGCTTGATGTCCACATTGCCGGAAATTGCCAAATCAGGAATCTTGAATCCCATCATTTGCTCGCCGGTATCAAGTTTCGTTTGCAGCTCTTTGATATCGTGTCCAGCTTTTTTCAACCACTCGGCAGCCAGATCATCGCTGATACTGATCGCGCCCAGGCTGGTACCGCCTCGGGAAAATTCGTTCTTCAGCGGAACCAGCTTGTCCTTGAAATGCGAATTGGGACCACTGACGACGATCATGCCCTTCGCTCCCAGGTCACGCAGTTCCATGGCTTTTTTGGCCAGATTGGCGTGGATCGCCAGGAATTGTCGGCGACTGTCCTCAACGTCTTCAGGCATGTACCGGAAAACCATCACCCATTTGTCACTGACATCCAGATGCACAAAGGAATCGTACGAGGCGTTGTCACCATCCTTCGCGGCCTTGATACCGTATCCGGCGAACACAACTTCGCCAGGCTCAAATTCGCCGGCCCGGGAAAAAGTGATTGGTCGCCAATCCTGATCAATCACCAATTCATTGTCGCCAGCTTTCAACAAGCTGTCGGCACCGACTTCGGCGCCAGCTGGATAACTGAATTGCTGGAACCAGGTACCCTTGTCGCCGGCCGGCTCGATGCCCAACGCATCCATATAGGCCGCTACGTAGGCGGTTGCTTTGCGTTCACCCGCGGTTCCAGTCATGCGACCCTTCAAGTCCGGATCGCACAACTTCATCACATGCCGCATCACGTCGTTCTTGTCAAAACCGGGCTTGGTCAATCCGGCGGCAACCTGCCCTTGATCTTCTTCGTCGGTCACATCGACGGTACTGGTTTTGTCACCCGTCAGCCCCAGCGCCTGCAAGGCATTGGCGTGGTTCCAATCGGCATCGGCCAGTTGCGAACTTTGTTTCTTCGAATTAAAAAATTCGCTTTCGTCAGAATTGCGAGAAGTGGTCCAGACGATTTTGTTTCCATCAGGAGTAAATACCGGCAACCCGTCGAAGCCTTCGGTGTAGGTAATCCGCTGCGGCGTCGACAGCCCTTGCGTGTCTACAACATACAGCTCGAAATTCTTAAACCCGTGAACGTTGGTGGTGAAGATCAGGTATTCGCCTGAGGGATGATAGTACGGAGCCCAGGACATATGGTTCAGGCGAGTCAATTGTTTCTTGTCCGAACCATCGACATTCATCGTCCAAATTTCTGCCAGAGTCCCAGCTTCGTTAAAACTTCGCCAGCAAATCCGTTTACCATCTGGCGAGAAAAATGGGCCCCCATCGTATCCAGCCTTGTCAGTGATCTGTTTGAGTTCGCTTCCGTCGGCCCGCATGATGTACAAGTCCATAAAATACTCGGGCATCAAATCCAGCTTCTTCTCTTCGGATTCAGAAAGCTCGCGCGAGTAAGCTTGTCGGTTCGAGGCAAAACAAATCCACTCGCCATCCGGTGAGTAACTTCCTTCGGCATCGTAGCCAAGCGTATTCGTCAAGTTTACGTATTGCCGGTTGTTGCGGTCCCATTGATACAATTCGAATTCGGGATCGTAATCCCATTCGTAACGACCTGTTTTGCCGGTTTTCCGTTTTTCGATTTCGGCCGACTGTTTGTCTTTGATCTCGGGATCATCATGAGTCGAGGCAAACATGACCCGATCTCCATCCGGATGGATCCAGGCACAAGTGGTCTTGCCTTCTCCGGGAGAGACTGGAGTCGTCTCACCATTTTCCATGTTCATCAGAAAAATCTGAAAATACGGATTCCCGACGACTCGCTCGCTTTGAAAAACCATCCACTTACCATCGGCACTGAAATAGCCCTCGCCCGATCGACGACCGTTGCTGACCAAAGGAAATGCGTTGCTGATGAACCTGGCTTCCAATTCTGCACCGTTGGCCGGAATTTCCTCAACGGCCACCGACTGAGCCCGACAGTCGGCTGTCAAAAAACCTGCCAGCGAAATCAGGATCGTGAACTGGAATGCTTGTTGGAATGAACGAACATGAGTCATGACTATGGCACCGATGAGATGTTTGATTGATACAGGCTGTAATCGGGAAATTGCTGTGCGTTGAATTCGTCGCATTGTATTTCGGCCGTTGAACTTCCGAACTATTTCCAATTC
>CAZOXC010000381.1:0-4131 GCA_964583205.1 uncultured Pirellulaceae bacterium
TGCAACCCTCGGTTCCGAAGACCGATGCTCTATCCAGTTGAGCTACGGGTGCATGCTGGATGTCAAAAATATACTCCGGTTTTTGACATCGCTTACACCACTAATTTAAGTAATTTGGTTTTAGGTGGCAAGGCACGTGACAATTGATGCTGAAACTACTTGGCCGTTCCACAAACGCCCGCATTCATCCATGCCCGCATTCACCTAACCCCAGATTCGTCCACGATTGCCCAAGCCCAGATTTATCCAAGCCGGTATTCGCCCAAGTCCGTATTGCCCCGGGAGCAATGTCCCGTGAAGCTAATGACTCGTCAATCGACCGGATGGTCCAACAAGTGCATTTACTGACGGGCTCGACTGTCCAGCAAGCGTTTCGACGGTTGGTGAACCAACATATTTCCGGCTGTAAATCCGTCGCAATTCAGCACATACCGGTTGTTGAGGCCAAGCATCAAATTTGATTGACTGATTCTTGTTTTTTCCAGATTTATCCCCCTTCGTTGATCCTTGCTCGATTTAAACCGAGCAAAGCTGGGATAACCGGCTCACAATTTTTTTTCGATGAGCGACTGGTAACTTTCAAAAAATTGACTTGCAAACTCAACAGAAACGAGAATTTTGCAAGGGACGGGATTCCGTCGCTTGCCAGACCTCGCCCAACAATCAAAAATAAAAGCTGCCTGCCGATTGGACTCTTTAACTTCGGATCGCTACTCGAACCCATTCAATCATGCCTGAAATCACCTTGCGTATTCTCGATGGAGCCGATCGGGGCCGAGTTTACGAAGACATCGCTCCACCCATCACTCTGGGACGGGAAGAAGGAAACTCGATCCAATTAAATGACGAACGAGTCAGTCGCTTCCATGCCAAAATCCAACAGGACCATGAAGACTTGGTCCTGACCGATCTGGAAAGCACCAATGGCACCAAAGTTAATGGCGAGCAAACTCAGCTGAAAATTCTCCGGCATGGCGATACGATCACGATTGGCCGAAGCACGATCCTGGTAGGTTCTCGCGACGAGATTCAAAAGCGACTCAGCAAGATTCAGGATACCAACGCAGTTCGCCGTCAAAGAACCGAGAGCTCGGCAGCCCTTGATCTCGATCAGGATCCGGATGCACAGGAAAATACGGACCTGGCGCTGCGGTTGCTGGAACTTGAACCACCCGAAATTCCCGAACGATTGACTCCCGGTCAAGCAGCTCAAATGGCGGAGTTGCTGGAGTACCTGCATTTGCAAATGCGTCGAGTCATCAAATCCGCCGAACACTCATCTCGGCGCAAGTCTGTCGAACTTTCTACCAACCAGTGGCAGAATCTACTGGAATTGCAAAGCCGCCTTTCCGAATACTTGCGGAAGATTGGCAGTCCCAGCGAATAGTTCGTTAGGCCGAGAGATTAGCTCATTCGTCATTAAACTCTCGGGGGCGTTGGATCTCCGAGTGTAAAAGACAATTTGTGGTTATCTCGGCGAAGAGACGTTCTCGATTCATACCGAAAAGTTCTCACAGCGCCGCTCTCAGCCTGAGATCGTCGGTATTTGTTAAGCGCGGGCACCGGAACTATCAAGCCAACAAAGCCAAAACCCGTTCAGATTGTAGCTTGTGCACCGCTAAATAGTCATGTACCGCTAAAAGGGCTGGTTAGCTGATGTATTTGCGAAACCTGGAGTCAAATCAATGATGCATAAATAACTCATTTCCAAACTTTGATAGTTTTATGTCAAATGGTTAGGAATCTGACGTGAGAATTACACATACAAATTAATCTCTCGATTGTCACCCTAATTGGAGAATCGTATGTTCAAAAAACCAACTGCAATCCACTCGACCTTTTTCGCCGTTTGCTTTGCCCTGTGCACGCCATTTGTTGCCAGTGCCGACAACCCGATTACTCGAATTGAAGAAACATGGGTTTTGAAAGTCGTAGAGCCGAGTTCCGATATTTCTGCGCCTCAAATCACGATGGTGATGACGCCGAATAGTAACGATCAAAACGAGTATTTTTCGTTTTCCCTTAACCACGGAATTGAGCCGGAAATTTCAGCCGGCGGACTTCAGTTGGTCAGTTGGAGCGATAGCTCCACGCTGGACTACACGACAAAGACTTCTTCAGACGTATCTCTGCAGAACAATGGAGAACGAGTTGTTTGGCGACAGAGCGTTACACTCGCCGACGGAGAGCTTCATTTTTCGGTGGACGAGTTCCAGTCAAAGAGTTGGGAAAACTACGATGTAGAAAAGTATTTGAAGTTGTCAATGAAAACTGGTTTGTCAAACCTGGACAATTACGATCACAACGACAGCCTCAAGTATTCGGTTGTGAGCTACTCAACTAACCGCGTACAGTACTTGAAGCTTGTTCGAGTAAGAGCATTTGACGAAGACGGAAAGCAAGTGTGGAATCATAAATTTAACGATGACTTGCTGGAAGAACTCGGCAACTAGAATTTGAATTCTACTCGATGTTCTTTCCTTACCTGGAGCTAGAACCATGAAACATTCACTACGAAAAAATCGCACGGGATCAATTGCTGTCCTGGCGCTCTTTATGCTGATTATGCTGGTCGCATTTGCGGCGCTGAGTGTTGAGCTGGGAAAACTTCTTAAGGAAAAATCCGAGGTTCAGCGATGTGCAGATGCAGCTGCCATGGAAAGTTGCTGGGAGTATGTCGCGCAAATGGAAGCCGGTGAAGATTTTACGATCGCGAATTCCGTGGCACGTTACTCTGCAAGGCAATCGGTTGCATCCAACCTTGTTGGAGTTCGAAATCTGGATATCCAATACAACGAAGACAACAATGAAGAGGGAGACATCGTATTCGGGACATTTTCAGAATTCGGTAATCCAGATTCAGAACTCGTACCTGATAACTCGATCAACGCCAATGCGATCAAAGTGCGAGTGCAACGAACCAATAACCTGAATGGTGAAGTTATGTTTATCTTCGCCAATGTTCTTGGAATTCCCAGCAAACCTTTAACGGCTGAAGCAACTGCATCATTCGTCACGAATATTCGTGGATTCAATGATCCACCCCCAGAAGAAACCCTCGGCGTCATGCCATTCGCCATTCGAGAAGATCTGTGGGATGAGATGATTGCCAATGGAACCGACGACGATTGGGGCTTCGATCCGGACACAGGCGATGTTGGATATTATGACGATGGAGAAGTTGATATCAATATATTTCCACACTCCACAGGCGCATCTGGAAATTCAGGAACCGTAGATATCGGCTCTAACAGCAATGGGACTCCAGAATTGCGAAGGCAGATTCGTGAGGGAATCTCGCAGAGCGATCTTGATGCCCTGGGAAAACCTTTTGCATTAGATTCCAACGGTGAGCTAGAGCTGTACGGAGATACTGGCGTCAGTGCAGGAATGAAGGACGCACTCGAGGACGTGATTGGAAAGACCAGAACGGTCATGCTCTATAGATCTGTCTCGGGCAACGGTAACAATGCAGTTTTTACCATCGTGCGATTTGTTGGCGTGCGAGTGATGGAAGTAGACTTTACCGGTTCAAAAAATTCCAACAAAAAGTTGATTGTTCAACCAGCAACCGTGGTTTCAAACAGCGTTATTCCAAGTTCAGATGACACAACCAGTGAACGAATCTTCTCACCAGTAATCCTGGTTCGTTAGTGAATAGTCAGGCAGAAAACAATGTACAGAAAACGAAAAATCAAAAATCGACTCGGTGCCGCAACGGTTGAGTTTGCAATTGTTGCCCCAATTTTCTTTGTGTTCCTTATTGGAATTGTGGAAATGGGACGCATGGCAATGGCGCAAAACGTATTGACTAATGCTTCCCGCGAAGCAGCCCGAGTTGCCATCATCGATGGGTCTTCTACCGAAAACGTACAAGAAATTGCACAGTCGTTTGCTCGCGCCGGTTCAATCGGCGAGGTGGCGGTTGAAATCGAAGAGGGAAATTCCCTCGTCACGATTACCGTTGTTGCCAATTTTGACGACGTGAGTTGGCTGCCGGCACCGTTCTTCCTGAAAAACAGGGCAATCTGGGCCGCAACAACTATGCGGAAAGAAGACTTCAACGTCACAACTTACTCCGCAGATGAGATTGGAGATGAGCTGCCAGTCTTCAACGGCGACGATACCGAT
>CAZOXC010000382.1:0-4128 GCA_964583205.1 uncultured Pirellulaceae bacterium
GGCCTGTTATCATCGGTAAAGTACCCGGTTGGCGACTATCAACACGGTTGCAAACACGGGTCGCAAAATTTCGGTCGTCACAGAAACTCGCTTGCCCAAAAGGCAAATTGATATGAAAACGATTTTCCAACTGATCCTGGCTCTTTCGATATTGGCTGTTGGTTTCAGTCCCTGTGGACTGTTCGCATCCAATGAACGGGACTCGCATCCCGATACGAATACTTCAACGACTGAAAGCGGCGCTGCTGAAAAGGGCGCTACTGAATCGCCGCAATTCCAATTTCCATTGTGGATCGAGCTGCGCGATGGGTCGATCCTCAAGGTGCTGGTTGAAGACGAGCCTCTGGAATGGCTTACCGTTGAACAGGATGGCAAGCTGACCACTCAAGAAATTCAGTTGTCCCAAATCAGCAAATTGCAACTGACGGTCGAACCGGCCAGCGCCCAGGTCTCTCGCATTCGGGGTCTGGTGGAGCAGCTCGGATCTGATACGGCAAGCCAAAGAGAATCAGCCGAGAAACAACTGATCAATGAAGGGGGACCTTTTGTTGAGTTGATCAAGATCGCTTCCAAGGAACGCCTGGAACCAGAATTCCGTTATCGAATTCAACGAACCCTGGGCAAACTGTCTAAAGCAAAAACACAACCCATCGATCTGGACGCGTTGGTGGTGAACAACAAAACTCTGGAAGGCGATGTCCTGGACTGGCACGTCAAGGGAATGATTGGTGAATCCAGTATCCAGCTTAACCGCGATCATCTGGCCGCCGTCTATAAAGAAAATCCACTCGGAGATTCGGCGGCCCAGCAAACAGAAGTCGAAAACGAAGCGGTCACCGTTCGACGACATGTCGCAGCCGAAGACACGTTTTACAAAGATCAGCAAGTGCACGTAACGTTTGACCAGGACGCCGCTGGCGCCGCTCCTTCAAGAGGCTTAAAAGTTGACGACTTTTTCCGTTTCCAGGGATGTCGTTTGAGATGCGAAACCGACCTGTGGGAGGTCGTCATCTCAGGGTTTACCTTTACCAGCGGCAAGTCACGCAAAAACTCGATCGGTAATCACTACTACGACGAAGAACAAAAAAAGCATTATCGTTACCAGGGAGTTCTGGAGGTCACGTTCTGCGATCCCAAACACCCTGAAATTCCAGCGGTTGTTGATGAATTCGGATGCATCCTGGAAATTGTCGAGCCTCGCCACACCATTATCGAAGCCTACAACACGGCCGGTCATCGATTGTTGATGGTCGAAGCATCAACCAATCGCTCTTCGTTTGTGGGGCTCAAGTCCAGCGAACCGATTGCGCTGGTCAGGATCATGCCCAACGATTACCTGAACTTCGATCAAATGTACGGTGATGATCTCAACGAAGACTACGCGGTTGATGATGTCGTGTTTTCGAAACCCACTGCGTCGGTTGAAATCAACCGGAATGACAAGTTTCTGGTCGTGATGAAATCCGGAGAAAGAATTACTTGTGATGATATCAATATCATTGGCGATAAAATCAAGTTGATTGATTCGCGGCTGGGCGATACTCAGTTGCAATACCTGATGAGCGAAGTGAAATCTTTTTGTGGCCCCTATGTGAAACCCGAATATAAAATCACGGATCAGACGTTCGTGATGCTGGACGATGGTTCCATCGTGGCGGCTGAACTGGGTGAAAACGTCACGTTCAAGAACTTTGACAGTGACATGGTGGGCTTGAGCGATGTGCTTGGCTTTTGGAATGGACCCCACGCACTCTATCCGCAGCTTGGTGATTTAACTGATGCCAAGGTGGTCGCCGTCTACCCAGCTTCCAGAATTGCTTCCAGCGAGTTCCAGATTACTGATGGAAAGCTCAAGATGCCTAAAGGGAGCTTGAAGGCCATCGAACAGAATTCAAGCTTGAAAGAAGGAACACCGGATCCTCAAGGTTTTCGCAAGAGTGAAGAATTCGAAGCTGAGCTGACTGAAGTGCCCAGTGTTTGGTTCCAGCAGCCCGTCTCGGTTGATTCGAAGCTGGGCTATCTCCAGTTGAAAGATGGCCAACGGTTTGTACTGGGTTCAGAAACCGGGTTCAGCATTTCTGTAAAATCGGAAACGGAACTCGAGCTTAGCAAAGGCGCCAGCTCAATGGTGATCAGCATCAGTGATGTTGCCGTGTACAAGATGCCGAGCGAATAATCATCTGATCAAGGCTCGGCCGACAATTGACTGGCAAAAGACCAGGACGCTTACATCGGTTAACCGTCGGCAAAAACTTCGGTTCAATCAGATGAATGTCGAATCTTGAATTGACACCACCAACGGATATGAACAGAGTTTCTTTCACTTGGGCCATTCTGGTCGCAACATTCGCAGTATTACTGTGGGCTGTGCCAGAGGTTGCTGCTCAGGAAAAACGGGTTGAGTCGGAAATCGAGAAAGACCTGGCCAAAATTGGTCGGGATCTGATCCTCAACAAGCGTTACCTGCCTCAGGACTTCAGTCAGTCAACCTTTGAGGAATTGTGGAAAGACTGGCCGGCAGAGCTGCGCGAGCAGGCTCGGCAGGCATCGCCGGAAGAGCGTCGGGCGATGAGTTTCGCGCGCTACGGATTCACGCCTCGCGATGACGATCCGGAACAGCCGCTGCAGTTGGTGCAGGATGAAGCAGGTTACTACGCGTTGAATTGCTTTACCTGCCACGCCGGAGCCGCGGCGGGGACAGCTTACGAAGGCTTGCCCAACTCGCAAATCAATTTACAAACCATGTACGAAGATTTGCGCAGAACCAAAACTCGCCTGAAAATTCCATTCGGAGAAATGGACGCCGGCTCGATCGCCGTTAGCATGGGCGGCAGTCGAGGCACAACCAATGCAGTCGTGTTTGGCATTGTGTTGATGTCTTATCGCGACAAGGACTTGAACGTCAAGTTGTTTTCGATACCGCGACCCTCGGTCGTGTCCCATGACATGGATGCGCCGCCCTGGTGGAATGTTGGCAAACGCGATCGCCTCTACATCGATGGTTTCGTCGAAAAGAACCATCGAGCCCTGATTCCCTTCGTGATGGACCGACGCAATCGAGGGCGCAAATTGCGAGGCTGGGAAAGCGAATTTGAATCCATCTTTGCCTATATCGAAAACCTGCAACCGCCAATGTACCCTTTCGCCATCGACCAGGAGCTTGCCGAACAGGGTCGCGAAGTCTTCACAAATCATTGTGCAGAATGCCATGGTACCTACGGCGACGAACCGACCTATCCGGCAAAGATCGTTGAGTTGGCAGAAATTGGCACCGATCCCGTTCGCTTGCATGCGCTGACTGAGCACGATCGTCAGGTCTATCATGAAAGCTGGTACGCTCACTATGGTGCCGATGATACTGTCATTGCGCCGAAAGGTTATCAAGCACCGCCGCTGGACGGCGTCTGGGCCTCGGCTCCTTATTTTCACAATGGCAGCGTGGCCACGGTTCGCGAAGTGATTCTGCCCGCTGAACGAGCTACGAACTGGAAACGCATTCCGAACGAGTTCGACACGCAGCGAGTTGGTCTGAATGTTGAACATCTGGATTCGATTCCTGCCGCGGCTCGCCGAAAGGATTTGTATCGCGAATATTTCGATACTCGCAAGAAAGGAAAATCGGCGGCCGGGCATGAATTTGGTGACTTGCTGGACGAAGAACAGGTACTTCAGTTGTTGGAATACCTGAAAACGCTTTGACGGTTTAAAATTCCTGTCTGTTGAATTTGAGATTTCGAAATCAGGACCCCTGCATTGAATGAACAAACCGAAACGCTCGATGTGATTGCCGTCGGCGCTCACCCGGATGATATCGAGATTACCTGTGGCGGAACGCTTGCCAGGCTGGTCGAACAGGGTTACCGAGTTGGGATCATCGATCTGACCAATGGTGAGCCGACACCGAACTGTCCGTCTCCGGATGTGCGAGTCGCCGAAGCCAATGCAGCCGCAGCGGCGCTGGGGATTCATGAACGAGTTATTCTTGAATTCCCAAATCGCCTGCTGATGGATAACCTGGATGCGCGATTCGCACTTGCTACCGAATTTCGTCGATTCAAACCCAGGATTGTGATTGGCTTTGGAGATAAGACTGCCACCGCATCACCCGATCACTGGCAGGCGATGCAG
>CAZOXC010000383.1:0-4123 GCA_964583205.1 uncultured Pirellulaceae bacterium
CCATATGTTGCGCGTTGATATTTGGCGGAAATTTCGTGTTATCATTTCACGTTGACTACCAAGCCGTCTTCGCGATAGTCTCGACCAGACGACCGGCGAACCAGCGTTCATCTATTCTAGCCTATTTGTTCAATAAATCACGTGGAGGATTGCTCGGCGAACTACCGACAATTTTGCCCAATGCATCCTGCCAACTTGCCACTCGAAGAACTTGCCAAACAATGCCAGGTAAATTTTACTCGGCGAAAAGGCCCTGGCGGACAACATCGAAATAAAGTTGAAACCGCCGTCGTGCTGACTCACTTGCCAAGCAACGTGACAGCAGAAGCCAACAACGCTCGCAGCCAAAAAGAAAATCGAGTCGCTGCGGTTTGGCGGCTAAGACTCAAACTGGCGATCGTGAAACGCACCACAAGACAACTTGAATCCTCGCCCAGTGAGTTACTCAGGTCCAAACTGAAATCCGGGAAACTTGAATGCTCAGTTTCTCACGATGACTATCCAGCCGTCGTCGCGGAAGTACTCGATTTGCTGGAACACTTTTCAGGTGACACTGGGCGGCTGGCCGAGCACTTGATTACATCATCGTCGCAAATTCTTAAGCTCGCGCGGAAAGAAGATGGTGTGTTGCGGGCATTGAATCTCATTCGCAAGAACAACGATTTGCCCGGTCTCAAATAACATTTGCTCGGGCGCTTTGCCCTTCTCCCGTCGCTTGGCCGGAGTTTTTCATTTGGCGAGCGACAAACAAGGTAGCCGGCCATTATTTAGGCAACTTGAATGCTGGCGGGCGTGCATCTGAAAATCGAATCCACTAAACGGCGTTTGTGGCGACTTAAGCAACAATCATACTCTATCGTGCAATAACAATTCGTTTCAGCAGTTGGTTTTGCGAAGTGAGAGGTGGGCCGCGATTAGATACTTTGCATTTTTGATAAAGATTTTTTTGTTTAGCGCGAACCTAAAGTGTCGAAGGTAGTCTGAACAGTATCTTGCGAGCCAGGTTCAATTACATACAAGCCTGGTGAGCAACAAAAATTGCCCTAACTCCATATGTGTGATATAGTTAGGGAAGCCAGAGGTGTTTCTGGCGACTTATTGGTTAATTCCACTAAGCAGAATCTCTAGCGCAGAAATCTCTTAAGCAGTGCGTACCGGCACTCGGAGGCAGTGAAATGCGACTATTCCAATTCCAAAATATCGTTAACGGCGTTTTGTCCAACGACAGTCGTTCCGATTTGGGTGGATTTGCATTTATCGAATTTGCCCATACGAGTGCCCCGATATTTGTACGCCTCATGCGTCAGATGGCTTGGCTGTTTGGTTGTTGCCCTGAATTTAGCGGCAATTCCCGGATGTCATTGGTGGGCGGTTATTTATTGCCGCAATCCGCCATGACTCAATTCGGCACGACCGAATTCGGTGAGACCGAATGCCAAGCGGGTTACCTGGCAGGGACAGGACTTGTCGGAAGAAATGATGGCCTTCGGGTCTATTCCGATCCAGTCAAACCCGCCCAGGAAGCCGTTCGAGGCTTCGGCAGGCGTCGTTGTTCGATTCCGATTTTCAACTAACAAAAACTGAATCTCGAAAATCGAAACGACTAAGACGCTGACAGCCGGCTGGCTTTCCACGATGGGAATTCCACGGTTTGCAAGCGTTTGACCTGTATTCGTTTTGTTTTTTAGCCCTCGATTTTTACTCACTTGATTCGCCACAGGATAAGGCATTTTTTGCCTCGGCGATTGTGAGCGCAAGGTAGTGAGATACCAAGTGGACACTGCACACGGAAGAATTACGATGAACGCACTAGATACTCGAATCAAGCAAATCCAAAAGACTGCGCAGCTTGTCCGCGAAGCACAAGCTGGCGATCGCGGTGCGTTTGGACAGTTGTTCGAGCAGTTCGAACGATCTGTTTACGCTGTCGCTCTGCGACGTGTGAAGAATGCAAACGAAGCTGAAGAACTGGTACAGGACGTTTTCATCAAAGCGATGGAAAAGCTGGATCAGTTGCGAGTTCCTGAAGCCTTTGGCGGATGGTTGCAGTCGATCACAAACCGCATGGCCATCAACCGATTGGTCCGACGCAAGAACACTTTTGCTGCGGAACCTGAAGCGATGGCGGCAGTTGTTTCGGATGAAAACACTCCATTGGCTGACGCACTGTTCGTAGAACAGACTGAACAAGTTCGCGAAGGATTGACTCGCCTGCGAGACATGGACCGCGAAACTTTGCAAGCGTTCTACATGCAAGGTCTGTCACTGGCGCAAATCAGTGACGAAACTGGAGCACCAATCGGAACGATCAAGCGACGTCTACACGTTGCTCGAAAGCGATTGGCTGAAGAAATCGCTGAAGTGGCTTCTGCTTAAGTCGAACCAGACCAGCAGAAACTGAAAACCAATTTCTCAATTCACGGGCGGCTGGAAAATTCCAGTCGCTCTTTTTTTATGTATTGAATGTTGCACGCAAAGCTGTCTGCACAAACAACAGCCAAGCCAATCGCCACGCTCCCTCCAGCACGTTGCCAGCAACAAAACAAACTCACCCTCCCTCCGGGAGGGTCGCGAGGAACGAGCGGGGAGGGCTTACATCAACCGCGGTTTTCTGGAAACTTTTTCTTGAGTTTCTATTTTCGATGACGGAAACCCGATCCGACCGCTATTTAACTGATAGCAGTAATTGTGAAAATCTCGAAAATGATTGAAAACTCAACAGCATCGTGCATAATAGGCGCGTCCCTTCCGACGCCCCTGCCTATCCGAAGTTGCGGAAGTTAAAGAGTGCAGCTTTACTTGTTCAGTCGTTACGAGTGATTGCTGGAAACCATTTTTACTCGCCGGTCATCCAACTGGTTGAGCGCACCGCATGGAATGGAGCCACCAATGGTCTACTTGATTTGCACCCTGACGTTACTTGCAACCTATTTTGCCACCAAGAAATTGATGGTCTCATAGATACCGAAAAAGAGATCAGCAAGCCTGCCTTTAAAGCATCGCTAAAACCCGGTTCCAGCTCGATAGCTAGACTTCTGCTGATCACGACCGATTCCGTCGGTGATTTGCTGCCACTGTTTTTTGCAATTGGAAAGTGCGGAGGCAGAATCGACATCGCCATTAATTGCACTTTCGATTGCACGATCAAGTGCAGAAATGTAATCGCCTGAACTTTTCAGCTGCACCCATTCGATCGCCAGGCTGGCATTGGTAGCATTCTCAACCACGGACGAATATTCCGTGATCGCTTCGTTGTCCAGCTGCTCGCCAACCCACTGATCAATCATCGCAATCTGACTGGAGCGAGCCGTTCCCAGTTGCGGCGCAACACTTGAAATTGAATTCAATGTGCGTTTACTGCCCAGCCAGACTAAAAACTCCTGAGCCATCACTTTGTTTTCGGTGTTCGCATCGATGCCCGCCAGGAACCCGTGAAAACCCGAGTAATAAATGGGCGCAAGTTCCTCTCGGCTGATCCATGTGGATCGCGAGTAGTCGTAGCGAAACTTCGAAACCGGAACTTTCGCAACACTGATCGGCAACTGTTCGACAAAACCTGTCTGGTCAGAATCTTCGACCGACGAATTCATTGGAATCGTTAAAGCAAACAGCGTTTTACCTGCCGTAAACGTTGCAAAGTTATCTTTATTGCCACCGAAGCGCGAATAAGAGGACGAGGCCACCAGTTCATCCAGTGCTCGCTGAAAGGGTGCCGAGTCAATCAGCGGTTCCATCGATTCCACATCAAAGTAAGTCGAGTACCTGCCCGGTGTCACCACATAGGCCGCCGCCCTCAAAATCAAATTCTCGGCAAACGAACCCGAACCACCCGGCTGCCGAAATAATTCGACGTCTTCTCCCAATCGATTGGTTGCCGCCAGCTCGTCAAGCAATTGGTTGAACTCCTCCCAGGTCTGGGGCATTTCAATCTGATATTCTTCCAGCATTTCGCGGTTACCCAATAAAGCATATTGGGGCTGACCGATCGGCAGGGCCACAGTATTTCGATTCCACCTCAGCAAGTTGCCTCGCAAGTTCTTCTGCAACTCGTCAAAGTTGTAATCGTCATCTTCCAGCACATATTGATCAATCTCGACCAAACTTCCCTGACCTGCCAGATCAC
>CAZOXC010000384.1:0-4113 GCA_964583205.1 uncultured Pirellulaceae bacterium
GATCCGAAGAAACTGATGGATTGGGCCGGACGTCCTACGGATCAAGTCGGCGGAAATCTGTTGCAGTATTTTGCAAGATTCATGACGGTTTTCAATTTCGTGGCCGTCATCCTTGGTGTCACTCAACTAATCCCGTTCCCAATCGCCATCCTGGTGTTGCTTGCCGGGCTGGCCATCAATTTTATCACAACCGTGTTTTCCGCAAGCAAGATTCACAACGTATTCAATGAAGTGGCCGCTCGCCAACCAGATGCCGAACACTATCTTCAATTGATCAAACTGATCTGCACTGCCGATGTCAAATCCGAGTACCTCGTTGACCAGCAAACCCAGCTTAAATCTGGTTCGATCTCGGCCTACACGGCGTTCGCTGACTTGACTCGGCGAACCTGGATGGCCAATCTCAGACGCAATAGCCTGCTGTTTATTGTCGTTTACCTGCCCTTACAGTTTTTTGCGCTTTGGGACATTCATATCTTAAGGCACCTGGCGAACTGGCGAACTCGGTATGGAGAAAACGTCGCCAACTGGTTTGACGCAATCGCCAACTGGGAAGCGATCTCGTCACTGGCCAAGCTCGCGAATGACCATCCGTCCTGCCGGTTCCCAACGGTCGAACTGCAGGATCTCTCAAGTGCCAAACTGCAGGCGACCCGAATCACGCATCCGCTACTGCCGGTGTCGGACGCGGTACCCAATTCGGTTGAGGTTGGACCGGTTGGCACCATCCTGTTGGTCACCGGATCAAACATGTCCGGAAAAAGTACGCTGCTGCGTTCGATCGGTCTGAATTCAGTCCTGGCTCAAATGGGCAGCGTGGTCTTTGCCGACAGCTTGATTCAACCTCCACTGGAATTGCAGACCAGTATTCGAGTTCAGGATTCGGTTGCCGATGGAGTCTCTTTTTACTTCGCAGAACTGACTCGATTGAAACAAGTCGTCGAAGCGGCTCGCTCAAGACAAAAACAAAACGATCAACGGATGTTGTTTTTTCTGTTGGATGAAATTTTACAGGGCACCAATTCCCGCGAGCGTCAAATCGCCGTGTGCCAGGTTCTGAAGAAGTTGATTGAGTTCGATGCGATTGGCGCGATCTCCACCCATGACCTGGAATTGGTCAACGCGGAAGAACTGAAATCGAGTTTTCAACCGGTACATTTTCGCGAGACCATCAGCGAAATTGATGGCAAGCGCGAGATGGATTTTGATTACCTGATGCGAGAAGGCGTCGCCACGACAACCAACGCACTCGAATTACTGCGAATGGTAGGACTGGGAGAAGAGAGCCCCTGACCACCACACCCGCTCGAACCATCATCCAATTCAATTCCACGTGCATGCCCAGCGCAAACCTAAAGCGATCCCATTGTTAAACGGCGTTGAAACGATTAACTGGAAACGCTACTCATCATTTGGGAGTAACTAAAAGCTTTCAGAAAATCGGATTCCAGGTGAATCCAGGAATTCTTCCGAGTCGCCTATTTTGTTTGAATAGGCCATCAAGAAGTCGCTCCAGGATTCTGCGATTGTAAAGTCAGTATCGTACATATACGTTTCCCACAAGAACACGGGTCCAGATTTTTCGGTTGCCGCGGATTTTGTACAGTCAACACACAGAGTCTCTCTCCCTGACCGCATCAAAAACAACCACTCGGGATTCCATGCTCGATCACCAAGCACCCCGGGCGGCTGACGCAAAACCTCTGGGTGCAACTCTTCCCCCATTTTGTGATAAAAGCTCCAACCACTAGTAATTTGCTTGACGCTATTGAGCAAGAATCCATTAACGAGTCCGGGTCCACCATCCTGCCCGTCGTGCCAGAGAAGCGTAGACCGAATATCATTTGGGAGTTGATAGCCGATCGTATTTTCTAGTTTCTCTAACTCTGAGAGTTTCGTGCCTCGATTCAGCGTGGAAAAAGCCTTGGGAAACCTTGCCTGCAACTTCTTGTCGATTCTATCGAAAACGTCTTCTAACATTTTTTCACAACTGGACTCGGCAGTTTTTGACTCTCGGCTTCTCGAATTCGCTGTTGGTTTTCATTTATGTATCGAATACCGAAAACCGTTGCAAACACCAACGGAATCCAAGCAAGTTGCGAGTAAGGTTGCGGAAGTGTTAGCATCAACGCAACAAAAATGGCCATCACGATCCAGTATACAACAGCGCACCGAATCAGAAATGATCGCTCACGTTGCGAGCGAGTATTTGCCACCGCGACACATGTTCCGATTAATCCACCGATTAATCTAAATATAGATCCTGCAATTCCCCAGATCATGAATGGTTCCAAAGTTGCGAGTCAGTTATTGCTCTGTTATCTGGCGTTTTCGTTTTCCCCAACGCCAAGCAATCAAGAGCGGCAAAAGCACGGCGAACGAAGCAATTGACGCAATCTTGTAGTCAATCCGGTAACGCGGTCTGTCTTTCAGAAGTTTCCAATCTGTTTGTTTGCCAGAACCGCCGACAAGCCGTCCATCTTTGAGCCACACTTTTGAGGAAGTAGCCTGCCCCCACTCGTCAAGTCGTTCGTAAGTATCATCGTATTTGACGTTCAATGCATCAGGAACAAACGCCGTAAGTTCAACAAATGTTCCTCCATCGTTATCCGAATCGAACTCTCCAAATGTCGCGACAAAAACTGAACTCCGGTTTCGCCGAAACGCACATCCCATATTGTTTCGCGCAGTATTGATCGACAGCGTTTCATCCGAAAGCCGTGAAACGAGAGCATTTTGTCAATGTGAATCAGGAGGGTACTCCGATTGGCGTGGACAACCTTAGTGCGGGTTGGAAAGTAAATTGTATCAATGTCAGTTAGGTTTAGCGTGGCGGAACGAAATGCCGTCCCATTGTCGTGCTTGCTATCGGAGCTTGATCGCTCAACGGAGGTGCATGATGTCATCCAGAAACACAATCCGTTAGCCAGCAAGATCAAGACAAATGCCCGTGTCGAGTTCATTTTGGAGCCAGATAAGGTCCGCGATGACCGAACCGACGGTTGATGACACCAACCTGGAATCGGAGCGATGCGAAAAGCACACCCTCGGTAAAACACTGTCGCGACCAGCCGACCGCAAGAGCCTTGACGGCTTCGCGTGCATCACATTGTTATCCGACAATTTACCAATTCTGTACATAAGCTAGTTCAAAACGTTTAAGCGCACAAGCGGAAAAAGTGCAAGCCACATCAGTGGCCAAAGAATGAATCCAGTGATTAAAATCCGCTGGGATAGCTTGTAGTCGAGAAGTGCGGTCATTGCGCCGAACGCAATGACAACTGTGGGCGTGACAAACCAAATCGGCAGAATACTAAATTCGCCTGATACTAGAAACCAAAGGATGTAGCACAGTATTGCCAACGCCAACACCACCACCCCTAAGAAAAATGAGAGCCAAGTAGAGAATGGCATTCTTGTATAAGGCGTCGGATTGTCCATTCCGTTCATACCACAGTGAATTGAAGTTGAAAATGTTTTTAGCAGCAACCCATTCAAATGCCTGTAGATTTCGCAACTGAATTTGGCACCACGCTGAGCCTAGTCGGATAACGTCCGGGTTCACCGGGCCGCGGCGAACTCGATAAACAGTGAAACCAGCGCGACCCGCGGCTCCGCGTGCACCCATTGTCATGTCGCGATGGCGTTACGCAGCGGTCACGACCTGAGGAATAGAAGATGATTATTCTGCTTGGCGCTGTTTTAGCTCAGCCGCCATTTGGCGTGGCCCCTGCCCAACAAACAGAATAAACATACTGACAAATCCAAATAGCAGGATAAATATCATAGGGTTACTGCGCAATGAGTCGACAAGGAGCCAGCAGACAAAACCTACTGCAAACAGCACCAAAACGATTGTTTGGGCAATGCTCCACAATTTGACTTTGGATTCTAATTCTTTGTCGCTTAAGGTTGAATAATCAGCCATATTTTCCTCTGTTGCTTGGTAGTAAGGCACTAACATCCTCAGGTTCGATCAAGCGACATAACGTCAACGTTAACCGGGCGGCGACGGAAAACATTGATATCAAAAACCGGCATGCTTCGCCGCTCCGGTTCACATACTCTTATGCTGCGAGAGTCTTAAATTGTAAAAATGGCTTCTCGCGAAGT
>CAZOXC010000385.1:0-2664 GCA_964583205.1 uncultured Pirellulaceae bacterium
CGACAACCTCCGCCGTGCAAGGGCGGCGCTCTCCCAATTGAGCTACGTCCCCGAACTTAACAGGGCAAAATCACTTCTGATGTCTACCGCTGAACGACTCCATCAGATTAGTAAACCGAAGTGATTTTACTAGTGGGCGTACCAAGATTCGAACTTGGGACCTCATCGTTATCAGCGATGCGCTCTAACCAACTGAGCTATACGCCCCGGACAGCAATTTACCTGAATTACCGACACGAGTTCAGTATTCTAGGTTCTGTCGGAATACTGTCAAACCAACTTTGACCGGTTGCCCAAAATACCGATGACTCGTTTCAGCCAAATTTTTACATCCTGATTGCCGCCCCACGTTCCGCTCCGCTTTGACGTCAAAATCCAGCGCCTTGCTCAGCGACCCTGCTATCTGGCCGGCAGCCAAAGACGGAATTCTGCGGTCGTCCAAGGCAAAATCATGCTAAACCACCATAGTTTTCAGGCTGTTCGCGAATGTACCGCTCGATTGACCTTTATTTATAGGGCGGAAGAGTCTAATTTTTCGGAAGCGGGGCTTTGCCTGCCCGATATATTGTTCCGCGGCAACCAACTTTCAGATTGTTGCTCAGGCAGGGCCGCTCATTGTCAAACCCATTCCAGGACCACCCAATTCAATACAGGTGAAATCATGGCGAACCTGGCCATTTCAATTCGGTTAAAAAGTACTCAAGTGTTTTCGTGCGGCTTGCTGCTCGCCTGTTGCCTGAGTTTCACTGGATTCGCAGCCGCACAGGACGAAATCTCGGACGAGTTGCGTACCGCATTGGGATTCAAACCCGTGCAAAAAAATTCTGTGGACTACGACATCCCTTCCGATGAAGAAGCCAAAGAATGTCGCTTGGAAAAGATCCCCTATGGCTGGCTGGTCTATGACAGTACCGGGCGATTGTTGCGAGCCTATCGTGATCGCAACGAGGACCGCAAACCAGACCAATGGAGTTTCTACAAGAACGGCGTCGAAGTTTATCGAGACCTCGATAACAACTATGACGGTAAGACTGATCAATATCGCTGGCTGGGTACGGCTGGCGTTCGCTGGGGCGAAGACAAAAACCAGGATGGCAAAATTGACTCCTGGAAAGCCATTTCTGCCGAAGAAGTATCGATGGAAGTCGTCGCCGCTATAAAAAGGCCTGGCGACGGTATCTTTGAACGGCTGCTGATCACATCTGCTGAAATCAAGTCGCTGGGGCTGGGCAAAAAACAACAGGAAGACGTAGCCGAGCGAGTCGCTGAGGCGAGACGTCAATTCTCCTCGTTCGCCCGCTCGCAAAAAATGGTCAATTCCAGCTCCAGTTGGGTACACTTCGGAGGAATCCGACCGGGCATGATCCCCAAGGACACCGAAGGCTCGACCAAAGATATCATGATTTATGACAGTGTCGCGGCGGTCGTTGATACCGGGCGATCGCATGGTCAGATTTCAATCGGCACCCTGATCAAAGTCGGCGACGTATGGCGGATTGTTGATTTGCCAGAAGTAATTCAAGAAGGTGTGGCCATCTCCAATGGTGGTCTGTTCTTTCAAGCATCTCACTCAACCAGTGGCGGAAGCGACGCAACCACCAACACAGCCGACGCCGACGCGAATCGTAAACTCTATGACGAGTATATCCAGCTAGGCGAGAGCGCCCGCGCGACTCGTGATGCCAGTCGTAAATCTCGAGCTCATCAAAAACGTGCCGAGTTGCTATTCGAAATGTCGGAAAATGCCACCGACCAGACCAATCGCGATAACTGGCTGCGACAGATGTCAGACGACCTGTCCGGCGCGTTCCTGAACGACGAATACGAAGATGGAATATCACAGCTGGGCAGTTATGTGCAAAAAATGAAGTCCAACAAAGTCAGCACGGAAACCATCAGCTACGCCACCTACCGCAGAATCTCGGCATATTACACTCGAGCACTCACGGCGGCTGATGAAGACGATTATCAAGATGTTGAAGATCGATATAACAAGGCTTTGAAGGGTTTTATCGATGACTATCCCAAAGCTACCCATATTCCCGATGCCATGCTGCAGTTGGCGCTGACCGCCGAATTTGGCGACGACATCAAAGAGGCGATTGAATGGTATGGAACGATCGCCAAAGAACACTCCAGCAGTAGCGTTGCTCGAAAAGCCGCCGGCGCTCAAACTCGCTTGCGTAGTGAAGGTCGAGTTATTTCATTCAGCGGGAAAACCATTAACGGCTCAAACTGGCAACTCTCTGACGAACGAGGCAAGGTTGTTGTGATTCAGTTCTGGGCCACCTGGTGCGGACCCTGCAAAGAAGACATGGAAGTTCTCAGCCGGATGAATTCCAAATACGGTGATGACTTGACTATTGTGAGCGTCAGTCTTGACGATTCCAAAGATGAACTTGTCGAGTACCTGCGCAGCAATCGATTGCCCTGGACACAATTGTTCGAAGACGGTGGTCAAGAAGGACCGCTGGCAGAGCAACTGGGAATCGCTACCCTGCCCACGATGCTGCTGGTCGGCAAAGACTCCAAAGTAATCAACCGAAATATTACTTCCAGCGAGTTGGATCGAGCAATCAATCGGGCGACCGAGTAAGCCAACATTCGAAAATTGAATTCAGAATTCCGACGACTTGCCGTCGGGATTCCAGATCAGATTCCGCC
>CAZOXC010000385.1:2674-4110 GCA_964583205.1 uncultured Pirellulaceae bacterium
CCACTATCTTGCCTGCGCGAAACTGGTGCGCAACGCAGCAGACAACTGGTTAATGTACCCGGTATGTTGAATGCTTCCACTGGAAACAAATTCCAGCAGGCTGGATCCAACCACATTCAATTCACGGCCAATCGACTCAACCAAATGCAGTGAATGATCCAGTGACATACCTTCAGCAACTTGAAATATCATCTCGCTGAATTCAGCCGGATTCAACACATCTAAATCAAAGTGTACATAGGCATTGCTGAAGCCCCGCTGCTTGATTGACTTACAAAGCTGCTCGGCCGTCACATCTACGTCCAGTTTTTCAACACTCGACTGAGAGACAAACTGCTCTTCCGCCGGGTCCAAATCTCGAGCCCCCAACAAGAACACTTGAGAAGCATCCAGCCGCGAATAGGCCAACTGGCAGATTTGCGGTTCACCTTCGCCCACGATCGTTCTCAGCGGCATCCCATGGAAATGCCCGCTGGGAGAAGAATCTGGAGTATTCAAATCCGCGTGCGCATCAAACCAGATTACGGCCAGATCGCCATTGTACAGTTTATTCAGATAAGTGACCGGCAGCACTTCGATTGCACAAGTCCCGCCCAGCACAAACGTAGACTCTGGTTCAGTATCGTCGAGTGCCCGACGAATCGACATCAAGTTAGCCAACACAGCTGAATAACCGACAATCGAATTTTCTACAACCAACTGCTCGTTCTGATCAATCGTCGGTTCGAAAAATTCAGTATCGGCAAACAATTGTTGCTTTAGAACACGAGCACCGATACCTGGTGACTGATCGACTCCGTATCCCTGCCATTCCGGCACAAACAAATTCAGGTGCGTCGTTTTCACTGTCGCTTTGCTGGTTCGTTTTCAAACTATGTCGTTGAGCAATTCTCGATGCCGGAATCTGCAGCGACCACGCCACTGTTACTCAACAAAGCAAGTTCATTCTTCGGCAATCCAAGATTCTAGCCGAAACCCAAACAACGACTAGCAACTTGCCTGCTCTTTCACTCGCGAAATCTTGAGTGGCTTGCACAACAATGACTTGCGATTGGCTACTCGGCCACAGGATTTGCAAACGAACTTGGGACGTTCAACCTGCTGAACATATTCATTCAAATCCGACTTCAAGAGCTTTTTCAATTCGCAAAGTTTCTTGCTCATTTCCCTAAGTTCCATTCCGCTTCATTTGGCGAAGATAATTCGCGAACTTCGTGCGCTGGAGCACACAGCATCCGCTTGGCAGCAATAATTGAAGAAAACAGCGCCTTCGAACGTTACAAAGGACAAAGTTGGGCTGGCGAGCGTGGCTGGCTAGGAACTGATTTTCTCTGCTTGAGCAATAATCAGCGTTTTCGGCTTGCTGCGTCGTCGACAGAATCTTAAGTTAATGAGATTCAATCTCAAATCGCCTCCAGATACAAGGGGGTTTGTCG
>CAZOXC010000386.1:0-4106 GCA_964583205.1 uncultured Pirellulaceae bacterium
CGAGTATGCAAAGCTGGCTCATGGATGAATTGCAAACAACTGACCTAAGAGATAAACGTCTGGAACGACGACTTCTCAAACTATTGGAAACCCTGTCGCAGTCGTCGACACTCAGTATCCCCGCCGCTTGCAGCGACCGTGCAGAAATGGTCGCGGCGTATCGTTTCTTTGATAACGAGAAAGTCGATTTTGAAAGCGTGCTGGCGCCGCACATTGATGCATCATGTCAGCGAGTTGCCAAGCAACCGGTGGCGCTACTGGTTCAGGATACAACGGAACTGGATCTCACTCGTCCAAGTCAACAAATGACAGACACCGGTCCGCTGCATCAAGGTAAGCGATGTGGTGCACTGTTGCACCCGCTGCTGGCATTCACAACCGATGGGACTCCGCTGGGAACCGTCTATGCCGAAGCCTGGTCGCGTGAAGCCAAGCCGAAACTCAGTGCCAACAAGCGGCGAGTTGCCTGCAACCAGAAACCACTTGCAGAAAAAGAAACGTATCGCTGGCTGGAGACCGCAGAACAATGCCAGGCGATCAAAGCACATTGCCCGTCAACGCAACTGGTGATGATCGCCGACCGAGAATCGGACATCACCCAAGTTATCGACTACTGCAACCGCCAGAACGATTTCGACTGGGTGGTTCGCGGAGGTGTGGAACGGATTCTGGCAAAGTCCAGCCGATCAGATGAATCAGTTCGCGTGCGTGACGCGCTTTTGGACGGAAAAATACGACTTGAAAAACAGATGCCCATTCGTGCTCGAGTTTCCTGGGGCAGCCCATCACTCAAACAGCATCCCAGTCAGGCTGATCGTGACGCGCGTGAAATCACGGTTACCGTTCACGCCGGCGAAGTCAACTTGAACGATGCTCGCCGCAGCAAACTAGATCGCAAAGCCGAAGGCATTACTGTCAACGCGGTCTTGGTATCGGAAGTCGATCCACCCGACGGGGTGCAGGCCGTTGAGTGGTTGTTGCTAACGAGTCTGCCGACCAAGACGAAGGCTCAAATCGAGCAAATCGTTGACTACTACAAACAGCGCTGGGTGATCGAACTGTACTTTAAGGTTCTCAAGAGTGGTTGCAAGATCGAGAGCCGCCGCTTCGAGCACATGGACCGCTTCCTGCCGGCGCTGGCATTGTACATGATTGTTGCATGGCGCAGCCTTTATGTCTGTCGCGTTAGCCGCACTCATGAGCAAGCATCATGCGAACTGGTCTACAGCAAGGAGGAGTGGCAAAGTGTATGGCGGATCGTCAAACGCAAACCGCTCCCCAGGAAAACGCCTCGTCTGATGGAGATGACAAAGATCGTGGCTCAGCTAGGTGGCTACGTGAACCGAAAGAACGCCGGTCCGCCCGGTCCACAATCGACATGGATTGGCCTACAGCGAATGCATGACATCGCAACTTGCTGGCTGGAGTTTGGCCCCGGTGCCAAAACTTGTGTGTAACAACGAGAGTCGCGGGAGTTGATTGTCCATTTCAAAGTCGCCCGGCTCCGCGACTTCGGTTCATCGCATTGTTATGTTGCGTCATCGTCTTCGGGAAGACAGGTTTCGCAAAACAGATACGCCAACTCCGTTGCGGCGTATTGTACACGCGCACCTTTTATCAGCTCGATTGATTGGTTACTCGACCCGCTTAAACCCGCAACGCCGATTTTCTCGATATCAACATCAAGTTTCATTGTCAAAAGACCGTATCCCATCAAAGCCTGTTCGTCTTCAAGGTACGAGGATGCATATTGTCGACAGACATCATTGATATAGGGAATCAACCTAGGGTCGATTGCGTCAATCAAGAAATTCAATGATCTGAGTTTCTCCAAGTTGATTCGTTCTTCGAGGAATGCACGCGATACGAGTCCCATCAATCGGGCTTTGTCGATGTCATTTGACCGGTCAAGGACCAGCGCAATATGCTCGCCAAATTTTTGCCGTTCCTCGTCGGAAAGCAGTTTCTCAAGTTGGCGTTGGCGTTCATCCGCTGGGATGTCCTGAATTTGGCCTAGGTAGCGAATGATTTTCTTGACGTAGAAATAGTGTTGAACAGATCGCGCACCTCGATAGAGTTTGCGCAGGGTACTGAATATTGGAATTGGCAAGTCATCTAATGCCTCGTCGAGGGCATCTATACCAATATCAGCCAAGTCAGATTCGGAGATCGTCTTGACGAGAGAGTTCTCTAGGGAATCTGGCTTTTGCATGTTTTTCAATTGCCCATCTATTTAGCAACATAACAATTTAATTATCCGGGATGGTGGTCGAGTAATAGCTGAAATCGCCACTTATCCCGGTGTGCGCGGCGACTTATCCTTAGATTTTCCGGCTCCGTGACGGCTTTGTCAATCAAGAAAACGCCGCTTTGTTGCCAAAACCCGTATCAATCAACCAATTATTTGTTGGGTGTTTTCACGAGTGGACAAAAGTCCAAAAAGATGTGCGCAACAACGAGAGCCGGAACGAGTGATCATCCACTTCAAAACCACGCGCAAGTCCGGCTTGGCGTGCATCGCAATGTTATCCTCCGTGTTTGGGTTCCGGGAAATTTGTCTTGCCCGTCGATAAGCTTCGCCAAGTGTCAGGCCATCTGCTTAAAGCTGCCGCGTGTGGTTCAGGGAAGAAACCGGGACAGGCCATCGTGGTTTGAAGAGTCGTATGCTCCCCAATTGTTCTTGATTGTTGCGCCGACCTAACCTGTCACCGATTGCCGGCCCCAATTGCCGGCCCCCAATTATTGGTCCCATGGGGCTCTCAGTGGCCATTGCTGGCGATGCCGGTTTTTACTTATCAGTCGCCCTTCTCAGAATATGGCCGGCAAAACAAGGACGCGGAATCCACTGAAAAAAATTCTCAACCGTCGGTAATTTGCTGTTTGGGAAACAACTTTCAATTAGCATGTATAGGCTCTTGTCTTGCATAACATCAAGCGAGTTTTTGCGTCGATTCATTCGCCCCACCAATCATTACCCGTAGACATCATGACTATTGACAAACAAACGACTGGTTTACACATCGAACAACTCGAAGACCGTATGATGTTGTCGACCGTTGAGATATTTGCTGCTGGCTCGACAGGCCAGGAGAACCTTGATCTTTTTATCAACGATCAAATCACAACAACATTTTCCAATGTTGGTGGCGATGTGGGACAGAGAGACTTTGTTCGACTTACGTTTGAAACCGCCCAACAACTGACACCGGGTGACATCGGAATAGGTTTTAGCAATGATGCCTTTGACCCGTCCATTGGGCTTGATCGAAACTTGCTTGTCGACCGGATCGTTGTCGATGGTGTCACCGTGCAAACAGAAGACGCTTCGACTTTCAGCACTGGCATCTGGCGCGACGGCTTAACAGGCCCCGGCTTCTTCGAGACCGAGCTTTTCAATATCAATGCAGTCTTCTCTTTTGCCGACCCTCAATCGGTACCGAACAACAACGGTGATCGCATCGAATTTGAAGCACTCGGAACAACGGGGCAGGAAGTCGTGGAGCTGGTTGTTCGCGGGGAAGCGGTTGCGTCGTTTAACTTGAATTCCGCCGGAGTCAGACAGACGTTCTCATTCGTGTCAAACTCGAGTGATCTTTCAATCGAAGATGTTCGAATCCAATTCGTTAACGATCTGTTTGATGCTGGTGCCGGCATCGACAGAAATGTACAGATCTTTGAGTACCGACTATTCGACAGCGCTACCGGCGGTGTCACAGAGGCCCAAACGACCGACAGTAATGTCCTTTCCGATGGCATTTTTGTATCAGGCGTTGGCATCACATCGGGCCTCGGCGCAGGCGGTTTTCTGGCTGGCAATGGATTCGTTCAAATAGAATCTTCCGGCAGCCCGAGCAGTCCTTCTGATGCGTTGGAAATTCTGGGCGTTGCCGATGGAAACTTTAACGGCGTGGTACAGGGCCAAAACGTTGACAGTTTCAACGACGGAGGAGATTTTGGGGCAGTGGTGCTGAAGGTTATCGACGGCAATAACGATGTCCAAGCCTCCAACTTTGGTCCAAATTCATTTCAGCTCTTCAACGTCGGTAACAAGGAAGTCTCGGCAGTCTTCATCGATATTCGCGACGCCGTTTTTGGTGACATGGTCT
>CAZOXC010000387.1:0-4106 GCA_964583205.1 uncultured Pirellulaceae bacterium
ATTCCGTCGAAAGTAATTGGGATGATGGTACAGGTACCGGAACAAGCTTTGACGGGTTTTTGTACCTTTTCGACGAACCCTTTGATGGCGCCGATGATTCTGGAAATATCGCGTTCGATGATGACGGCACAAACGGGCTGGCCAACTCGACAATCGAAACCGTATTTTTGCAGCAAGGTATTACCTACTCAGCTTTGTTGACCACATTTGGTTCACAACCTGGTATCACGAATTTTCAAGGTGATCTGCTTGTCGGAAGCCTGACAGGCGGTAGCGCATTTATTGTTGCGATTCCGGAACCTGGCACCGGTCTATTGCTGCTTTCCATCACTGGTTTGGCAATGATTCGACGTCGACGCGCCTAGTCGACGCGCCTGTTCATTTGTTTCAATGAAACAAAAGCTGGTAATTGACAAATTAAACCCTTGGTTGCAAATTGCTTCCAAGGGTTTTTTGATGGCTCTGGCGGCTCGCTAGATCGACTACTTCGTTCCGCAGGCAAAATAAACTCGGATTTATTTCCACTCTGGATCTGTCAAATAGTGTTTTTCGCCATTGGGCCTTAGCTGGTAAGAATGCTTGTCGGTCCGATCTGATCTATTGGTTTCGTCGGTTGCATCTTCAACAAAACTTCCCTCGGGAAATATCAGTTGAAAATCTTCGTCGGAAACAGAAATGTTTGTTTGGGTGTTTGTGATTTCGATTTTTCGTTCGGTTCGAACTTCACCTTCAGAATCCAGCACAGTCATCTCCCAGCCAGTTGGCAACCAAACGTCACTGAACTCTTCGAGAGATATGTTTATGATTGATGCTACGCGACCGTCCTTGTATTGGTAGATCCTTTCAACACTGTGGCCTTTGTCGGCGGCAATCCAGTAGTCATAAGTCCCGTGAAGCAACTCAGACCCGGTGGTTCTTAAAACAATCCATTCTTTTCCGTCTTCCGTTTTGGATGGCTCATGTATCGTCATGTGCTTCTTCAAATCAAATCTGGCGAACTCTTCATGGGACGGAAGGCAATGAAGCAGCAATGGGTAGAAAACGATATTGTCATTGAGTTGAGCGTTATAATTTGTTGCATTTACTGAGCCATACCTAATGCCTTGAGCATTCGGGGTATATGCTGCCGATGTTTCCCCGTCAAAAACGTCAATAGTTGAAAACTTGCCTTCTTCTTCAGACTCTCCAGTCTGTTCGACTCGACTCTGTCTTCCATTCAACAACAAACGAAATTCGATTGGTGTGTTGTCGTTTCGTTGATAGCTGAGTTCGACATCAATATTTTGTATCGACGCCTCTCGCATTTCCCATGCCCATGCAATCTCTTCGAGCTGGTCAGATTGCGACTTGCGTTGAGGCATCTCTTGCTTGGCCTGCAGAATCGGTGACCCTAACATTCCAATTGCGACAAGAAAAAATAAAACTCTCATGTTCACTCCAGTTTAAACAACAGATTTTAAAGAGAGACAGACTCAGCCCCTGTTACCTTCAAACAAATCTGACAGCTATGCCGCAACTGTTTTTTCGAATCGCCAGTATGCAACCAAACATCAACAATGGTTTGCCTGAAGAATCTCGAATATTTACGAGAAATGCCCTTCATTGGATTGTAAGAAATCTAAGGGCACTGTCAAAGAAATCCGCAAGCGGAGGCCCGGCCGCCAATTCATTGTTCGTGAGGTAATTCCTCGATCGGGCACTCGGGAAGTGCTTGCAAAAATAGTCGGCCGTAGCGTTTGGTTTTGACTCGAGGATCAAGCACAGCCACGATCCCTTCGTCATAAGCAGTGCGAATCAGTCTGCCAAATCCTTGCTTGAATTTAATCACGGCCTCGGGCAATTGATAATCCATGAAGGGATTTCCACCGGCGGATTTGATGGATTCCAGTCTGGCTTCCAGCAAAGGATGGTCGGGTACACTGAAGGGCAGTTTGGTAATGATCACATTGCGCAAGGCTTCGCCAGGCACATCGACTCCTTGCCAAAAACTGTCGGTGCCAAAAAGTACTGCTCGGCCATCCTCTTTGAATCGTTCCAGCAATATGCTGCGTGGAATCCCATCGCCCTGAGACAGCATCAACAAATTGTGTTCAGCCAAAAACGAGGTCAGTTGTGTGGCCGCTCGCTTAAGCGATTCATAGCTGGTGAATAGAACGAACACGCCTCCATCGGTTTTTTGAATCAAGTGCTTGATAATCGGAATAGACTGCCGCTCATGAGACTCTCGATCGGACGAGGGATCGGCAAGAGAAGTGGCCAGATAGATTCGCGCCTGTGTGGTGTAATCGAAGCTGCTGCCGAGTTGCAAGGTCTGACATTTGGTCAAGCCAATGCGGGATTTGAAGAATTCGAAACCTTGATCAGAATCGGACTCTCGATCGGAGTCGGCAGATTTGTCTCGATTGGACAGCGTGGCACTTGTCAGCACGACCGTGTCGACCTTGTCGAACAACTCGGCCCGCAAAATAGGCCCGATATCGACGGGAGAAGCAACCAGTTCGATCACGGTGTGACCGCTGCGGCGCAGGGAAGTCTGGATCCAGTAAACCGAGCTGGTTGATTCCTGGACTCGCCAGCTCTCGATCGTGTCAGCCAATCCGATCAGCCGGTCGTGACTGGCAATGAAGTCCTGGCGTTGAGCTTCGTCGTCCATGCTGGCGGCGATGCGCTTCAGACGACCGGCCAGATCAGCCAGTTCACGGGAAAGCTCATTGGCGACGATGCCGGGTGAGTTCACTCGGACGGTTCGGCTGCGATTGTCGACCGCGACTGTCCGATCAATCCACTCGCCCACATCATTGAAAAAATCATCGCACTTGATCGAACAGCGCATCACCATTTGCTGTTCCCGAGTCAGCTTGTGATGAACCAGCAGCCCTTTATTCATTCGTTGGTTGTAAAGTTTGTTTAGTGCAAAATCGACTTGAGCCGAACTGACCGAGAGTCCCATATGATCACTGGCCACGGCCTCAACGGTGTGAGCCTCGTCCAGAATCACGGCGTCATAGTCAGGCAGCAGGTTCACTCCAATTCTTCGCAAAGACAAGTCACTGAAGAACAGAGCGTGATTGACGATAATCAATTGAGCGTTTTGCAATCGACGGCGAGCTCGGAAATAGAAGCAATCATCGAAACTGGGACATTTGCGCCCCATGCAATTCCCGTTGTCACTGGCGACTTCTTCCCATACGGGTGGCGCGGGTTGCCAATCGAGACTGGATCGCGAGCCGTCTCCAGTATTCTTTGACCACTTTTCAATTTGCCGAAGCTGCTCCACCTGCTCAACATCGTTAAACATGCTGTTGGCTCGTTTGACGGCATTGCCCATGCGGCGCAAACTCACGTAGTTGCGGCGTCCTTTGGCAAGTACCGCTGAGAACTCGTTCGGTAACACGGACCGCAACAAAGGGATATCTTTGTTGATCAATTGTTCCTGCAAGCTAATCGTGTTGGTCGACACCAGAACCCGTCGCTTACGATCAGACTGTTTGGAATCATCGCCGGCGGTCGCGAACAGGATCGATGGCACCAGGTAGCCCAGACTTTTGCCAACTCCGGTGGCCGCTTCCACAATCAAGTGTTGCTTGTCAGATAGCGATTGCCAAACCGCATCGGCCATTTCCAGTTGCTGCGGGCGCTGTTCATAATGCTCAAGCCGTTTGGCTATCAGTTGGTCGGGACCAAGCACTTCGTGGGGAGTGAGCATAGACGGATGATTCTGATGGCAGTGAACTGTTTATGCCAATATGAACCATCCATGTGGAAATGGGTAGATGACCGTGGAGGGCGATGTGTCGGGTGGATATGCAAGTGATATCGATGCAGGGCTTCCGGCCTCGCCAAAAAAGGACTGAGGTGTACAGGTTGGAATTCCGTACTCTCGAAAGTTCTGCACTGTCGGACAGACGAAACTCAAAAAAACTGATTAAGAGTTGGTTGTCTGGTAAAACGAAAATGTGCTTTGTACTGGAGTGGTATCTGCGACACCGGTGACCACGGGCACGCTCTGCCGACGACCAGCGGCAGGCTGGGCAAAGTCGTTTTCATAGCTGTCATCTTCTTCCAGGCCGTAGGCCGCCAGCCACAATTCGACCAGGCGGCTGATG
>CAZOXC010000388.1:0-4106 GCA_964583205.1 uncultured Pirellulaceae bacterium
TCTTTGCGCCTCCGCGTTTCATTCCTCTTTTTCAGTACATGGCTACAAACTCACGCCCGGCCGCATTGCCTTTGGGAACTATTGCGAGCCGACAATGAAGGGCCAAGAAAGGATTTGAGTTGATGAAGTTGACCGAATGAATCGGGTTTGGGGGAGAAGTAGAAACGCAGAGGCGCGGAGGACGCAGAGTTTTTGTGCGAACATTTCCTCTGCGATCTTTGCGCCTCCGCGTTTCATTCCTCTTTTTCAGTACATGGCTACAAACTCACGTCCGGTCGCATTGCCTTTGGGAATCATTGCGCACCGACAATGAAGGGCCAAAAAGGGTTGGTGAGCGAAATCGAATGAATCGGGTTTGGGGGGAGAAGTAGAAACGCAGAGGCGCGGAGGACGCAGAGTTTTTGTGCGAGTATTTCCTCTGCGATCTTTGCGTCTCTGCGTTTCAATTCCTCTTTTTCTCAGAATACCCAAGGGCTTCACCCTGATGGCCAACTCTACTTCGGTGACTGTGCCCGCAAGTCAGAGCTGCGATTCAGCGATTCTGGGTTGAGATTCGGTATTTGACGGATTCGATTGCGAGCGTTATCAGTACTGGCCACTCGAATCATCTTCATCAACTCATCACTGGGTTGATTGATCGTGATGGTCTCTGAAGATGTCGGATTTTGGGGATCACGGATTACCAGAATCAGTTCGCGACCTTCGATAGTTTGTGAACCAGTCTGGTTGGAGACAACTCTGTTATCGGCCATCACCCGACGCGCTTCCGAATTGCCAGAGGGCAGCGACTGTCCTGCGGGCCGGCTATCACGCTCGGCCAACATTATTCGATTTTGCCCATTCAAATCGTCTCGTTGATAATCACGAGAATCAAAAACATGTGCGAGATTTGAATTCTGAATCTGCCAGCGAATCGAAGGCAGCGCCGCATAGATGCCTTCATCAATATCAACTACGGCAGCATTGCAAACGCCAACCAAAGTCCCATCAGCCGTAAACAATCCACCGCCACTTCGTCCAAGTACTGGTCGCCCGTGAACATCGAACTTGTCGACACCACTGTAGATCGCCAGCTTTTTGATACTGCTGCGACGGACTGTTGGGTCCGCTCCAGCATCACATCCGATCGAGTATACTGGTTGTCCCACGTTGAATCCGGACGAATTCAGCGAAAACTTCACCGGCTCGATTTCTATACCTGGCTGGCAGCTTACCAAGGCTACATCGTGTTTGTCTGCATCGTAAGCCAACACGGTACCGACGACGGTCTTTCGGTCGTTTTCGCCGAATCCCAATTCGACTTGGACATCTCCTTTACCTTTGGAGGCGCGAAACACGTGTCCGCAAGTCAAAACTAAAGCGTGCTCGCCATGCCGATGGATTACCGTCCCGGTCGCAAAACCGATTCCTTTTGAATCCTGAACTCGCAACCGAACAGTGGCTTGGAGTGAAGCAAGTTCGACGGAACTAAGTTGAGCGGAGCCAGCGTGCGAGCTTGGTTGATTCGATGAATTTGAACCTGACTGTTCAGCTGCGAATCTACGTGAATCAGAACCACGTGAATCAGAACCACGTCTGTTGGCTCCGCTTCCATTGAATTCGGCACCGTTGGGCCTCTGCGAACCGGAAACTTGATCCGACTGAAGCAATTCGTCCAGCTTCGACTTGATAGACTGATAGTCAACGAATCCTGATTGCCGGGCGACCGGAGTTTGTCCATTGACGATGATCGTAGTGGGAGTCTGGCGGACATCGAACGACTGGGCCAAGGCCTGCTCGCGAGCCGCATCAACTTTGCGGATCGAGTATCCATCGCGCCCCAGGCGATCGACGACCGGTTCCATTTGCCGACAAGGCGGACAGTGCTCCATTGTAAAAAAGAGCACTTGGACATCCTGAGCTTGTAATGAAGCATGCCCAGCCAACGTTACCAGGCAACATGCCAACAACAATACGACTCGCCATTTACTGGCCAGCTTGATCCGCGCCATTTCATCCCTCCTGGATGAGATTTTTCCCAAATTCCGCATCCTTGCAGAACATCCACTGGGAAATCTTTACATGGGTGTTTTGAAAATTTGTGGTCTTCTTTGGAGTATATCCAAGTAGCAATTCCTGATTTGGAGCCAGGCAAACTTCCAAGTAAGCTCTAAAACCCCTAATATTATTGCAAAATCCTGGAGTTCTTTTTCGGAACGATCTTGTGAATACAAACCAAGGATCTCGACCAATCGAATATTCTGCACCTTTCATGCCAAATTGGCTCAAGAATCTGAAGTCATTAACCGACGGCAATTTGCTAGCGGTCAATGGCCGGCTATCGGCTATCAGGTTCTGCTGGTTGGTCGCTCTGACGTCAGGCGTTTTGCTCGCGCCCCAATCGGCTTGCCAGGCATCCGCCGTTTGGACAACTGCTGGCCCAATTCATTTGCCGGAAGTTGAACCAGCGGTTCAAGAAGACCAAGCGGTCGAGGATGAATCGGCCGACACCAACGCTATCGATAATAACGTGGTCGATAACAACGCGGTAAAAAAATTCCAGCGACCTTTTGTCATCAAGTTCACGGGCGTAATCGACTGGAACAATTCAACCTACATCCACAATCGAATCCAGCGAGCCAAAGCGGCCAAAGCTGATTTGCTGATTATTCAAATCGACAGTCCTGGCGGATTGGTGATCGAGTCGGAACGGATTGCCAACACTCTGCGAGACATTGACTGGGCCTACACAGTGGCTTTTGTTCCTCGGCAAGCACTCAGCGGCGCCGCGCTGGTATCGTTTGGTTGCGACGAGATCGTGATTGATTCGAAAGCCATTTTCGGTGACATCGGAGCAATCATTTTTGACCCGAACGAAGGCGTGTTCCGTCTGGTGCCGGCGAAGCCGCAGTCAGAACTGGTTGCCAATGCCAGTACCGTGGCCGAGTCCAAAGGGCACTCGACTGAAATCGTGGAAGCCATGATCGACAAGGAAGTGATCTTGTTCGCGGGCACGGGAGATAATGCGGGACAATTCAAAACGGCTCGTTTCACCGCCACCCTGACAACGATCGACGCCGTCGCAAAAGAAGCCGGTATTGATCAAACCGAGTGGATTCCGGTTGAAGAGTCCGGCGCCGAGAGATTTTTGACTTTCAATGGTGCTCGAGCCGTCGAACTTGGATTCAGCAGCACCAACTGCAGCGACGTCAAGGAATTGGTTTCGCACCTCAAGTCTGCTCCGGTGAGAAAAACTTTTGAATACAACACTTCCGATGCCGTCGTTTATATCTTGAACAACCCGTTGATCACGGGTTTGCTGGTTGTGATCGGCATCATTGCCTTGTACATCGAATTCAGTGCGCCGGGAATTGGCGGTGGCGGTTTAATCGCATTGTTGTGCGCCGCTTTGTTTTTCTGGAGCCGCTTCATGGGCGGAACCAGTGGCGCACTGGAGGTCGTGCTGTTCGTTTGCGGGGTGGTCTTCATCTTGATGGAGATTTTCGTGATTCCGGGCTGGGGCATTTCCGGATTCGCGGGCCTGGCACTGATGTTGGCAAGCGGCGTGATGGCCGGAATGGATTTTGTTGTTCCTCAAACGTCGGCGCAATGGAATCAGGTAATCACCAATGTGTTGTTGATTTTGTGTTCCTCGGTGATCGGACTGATCTCGCTCAGCATGTTTGCCAAAAAGATTGGCTCGATACCGATATTTAATCGCTTGATGCTGGACCCCAAAGCCAACCAAATTGACGATGGGGAAAGTGACAAAGCGTCGGACAAACCAGCCCAGCCCAATCACCCGCTGGTTTCCGTTGGAGATTGGGGAGTGGCGGAGTCGATTTTGCGTCCGGCTGGGCGAGCTCGATTTCACCACGAAAGTGTCGATGTGGTCAGCGAGGGATCTTTTATTAATCCGGGTGACCAAGTCAAAGTGATGGAAATTTCCGGTAATCGAATCGTGGTGGCCAAAGTCGATGACCTTGATGAAACCACGGCAGGTCCCGCTTAGGCTAAAATAGATTCACCAGCCCTGAATCATTGAGGAAGTCTGATGTCGTTCCATTGTAAATCTGTGTCCTGCATATTGTTTTTCTGGTGCTGCGTTGCATGTTTCGGTGTCGCCC
>CAZOXC010000389.1:0-4094 GCA_964583205.1 uncultured Pirellulaceae bacterium
AGTCAACATCGCTCGCAGCGGTCGCGTTGCCAGCTATGCAATTCCATCCAACCAGATGCGAACCTTGGTCAACCGATTGATTACACCGACTGTCGCTCAAGCAGAGCAACAATCCAACGACCGAAAATAGTGTTGATACCGAACGGTCTACAATTCAAACGCTCTGGTGGAGAACGCCGCCAGGGCGTTTTTGTTTTGGTATACTCATAAATTGATTTGATTGCCTGAATTTCAAGCAAGTCCTTGCCAAAACAACGATTAACGAAAGCCAGCCAAACCATGCGACACTTTATGTTCACCTTGCCAATCTTGTCATTTGCAGCGCTGCAATTCTGCGGTTCGATTTTGGGGCAAGATCAATCCGAAACATCCTTGGAGAAAGTGTATTCTACGGATTTTTCTGGAGCCGAAAGCGAGTGGGAGTTTGTTGATAAAGGGTGGCGGTTTTTCAAATCTGATGAAGGCCAGGTGGTTCTCAGTCAGCACTTGAAAGAAAACGACTACCAGCCACCGTTTCGCAGCCCTCGACACATGGCCTTGTTAAAAGAGGTTCACGTCACGGACTTCGAGATTAACGTCAAAGTCAAAAGTACGCATGCAGACTATGGTCATCGAGACGTCTGTCTGTTCTTTGGTTACCAGAGCGATTCAGAATTTTACTATGTGCACCTGGGTCAGCGGACCGATGATCATGCAAACCAGATATTCATTGTGAACAAAGCCGCCCGAACCAAAATATCCAGCAAAACCACTGACGGAACTCCATGGGATGACGAGTGGCATGATGTCAAAATAACTCGGCAAGCCACCTCAGGCGAAATACGAGTTTACTTTGACGATATGGAATCGCCGGTGATGGAAGCAACCGATAAAACTTTCGGATGGGGCCAAGTCGGTCTGGGCTCGTTTGACGATACGGCCGACTGGGATGATTTTTCCTTGTTGGGAGAAACATACGAAGCAGATAAGTGAAAACCTGCTGGTTTTTACGGAAATGTGAGCTACCCTTTCCAACTGGTTATGGAGTCAAAACGGAATCATGAATCAAGACACGAGTTCACGAACAATTCGGTACTCGAAATACTACCGCCACCGAGTGTGCGAAGCCCCATTTGTGATCTGGTTTCGCGAACGAAGTGGATCGTCATTCCTGCGCTCTGTTTTGAATTCCCACCCGGACATTCTTTGCCGCCACGAAGATTTTAACTTGATCCTTTCAAATGACGGCGAAACGGACGTCGAATTCAAACGGAAACATTACAAGAAGGACCTACGCTCCTTTGATGGCCCGTTAACCGATCCGACTCGTGACGAAGTCATTGGGCACTTCCGCAAGATCATGTCGCAACAAAGAGTGGCTTGCGGATTCAAATTCAAGTTCGATATTCAAATCGCCTGCTATGACGAGATCGTCGAAGAACTGCATTGGATCTGTCGGCATCTACAAGTCATCTTTCTGACTCGCAGGAACCTGCTGAAGCAAGCCGTGTCTCGTCAAAACATGGAACGAGTCGTCGAATTGCAGCAAGAATCAAATGTCCAAACCAAGGTGGACTTGCCGCCGCTGGAACTGGATATCGACAGGGCTCTGAAGTACGCTCAGATATTGAAACGAGACGAATGGAAGTTCCAGAACTCGGTCAACGAGTATCAAAACGTACACCGCGTTGTCTATGAGGACTTGATCAACGAACCTGAAGAGGAATTTGGCAAGATTCTTGATTTGCTGAAAGTCAAACCTCATGAGAATCTGCGAAGCAAGCTGCAGAAAATCACGCCCAACGCGCTCGCGGCGGCAATCTCCAACTACGACCAATTGTGCGACCAAGTCCGCGGGACTGATTTCGAACAATTTCTTGACTAGCTCGGCAACAGTCAACGAACGAGTGCCGATCGGACTCGATCCCTGATTTTGCCAATTCAATTCGGCCAGTTCTGTCAGTTGCCATGGTCAAAACGCAATTTTTCTGAACTTGCGACTGCCTGCATTCTTGCTGCCAAGTGCCGGATGGTAGAAACTGAGTAGATTCAATTCACCCATAAGGAACTCACATGTTGCGTACCTCGATATTATCGATTTCTACCCTTTTGATTACTTGCTCGGTTTCGTTCGCCCAGGACTGGAATCAATGGCAGGGTCCCGATCGTGACGGAACCTGGAACGAAGAGGGACTTGTCGAAACATTCGGCGAAACTCCCAACGTGTTGTGGCGAAAAGAAATTGCCGGTGGATATGCCGGGCCGGCTGTTGCCGACGGACGCGTCATCGTCGTTGATTATCTGCGAAGTGAAGGGGATGCGACTCCCAATCCTGGAAAAAAGAGTGAACTAAAAGGGCAAGAACGAATTCATTGTTTTGATATCGAGTCTGGTGAACAGCTTTGGTCGCATACTTACGACTGCAACTACAAAATCTCTTACCCGGCGGGTCCTCGAGCCACTCCCGCGATTGATGGCGATCACGTTTATACCTGTGGCGCTGAAGGGCACATGTTCTGCCTGACGCTTGCTGACGGCGATGTTGTCTGGAAGAAGGACTTGAAGGCCGAGTACGATCTTGAATTGGCTCCCCACTGGGGTTTTCCGGCGCATCCACTTATCGACGGCGATAATTTGTATTGCATCGTTGGTGGCGAAGGCAGTGTGGCTGTCGCTTTTGACAAAAAGACTGGCGATGAAAAATGGAAGGCTCTGTCTGCAAAGAGCCAGGGATATTGCCCGCCAACCATGATTGAAGCTGGCGGTACCCAACAGTTGCTGATCTGGCATCCCGAGTCACTGAATAGCCTCAACCCAGAAACTGGCGAAGTCTACTGGTCCTTCGCAATGAAACCAGCCTATGAAATGTCGATCATCGCTCCGATCAAGCATGGAAAATATTTGTTTGCATCGGCACTGCAAGGTACGTCAATTCTGCTGGAACTGGACGAGCAAGCTCCCAAGGCTACGGAAGTTTGGCGAAACAAGGGTATTCACTCGGATCACAACCCACCACTGGTTGTCGACGGCCATATCTACGGTGTCAGCGAAAAGGGCTTGCTCAAGTGTTGCAATCTGGAGAGCGGCGACGAAGTTTGGTCCAACCCGGCAACGACTGCTGCCGGGCGGCCGCTGAGTTCAACGACTGGATTTATTGTCAAGAATCAGGATCGCTACTTTATTGCGAACGAAGTGGGTGACTTGATCATGGCCAAAATGTCACCCGATGGCTACGAGGAACTTGGGCGAATGAAAATGCTGGAAGCGACCGGACAAACCGGCAATCGAAACGTTGTCTGGAGCCACCCCGCGTTTTCCAACGGATGCGTTTTCGCTCGCAACGATAAAGAAATCGTCTGCATCTCGCTCAAAAAGTAAGCGAATAAGCGCAGCAAACCCGCGATAAGAAACCGAATTTCTCGAGTGCGCACTTGCCCGGCAAGTGCGCATTTTTTATTGAATCGAACGGCGCTAAATCGATCGATGCAGTATCAAACGACGCCGTATCGAACGACGCCGTATCGAACGGCAGGTTGATTTTCGAATTGGCCGTTACTTACGCCTGTACAGCCAAACGAAATCACCTCTCTCGATAGGATCAGAAGTGATAGCTATCGCCTCTGTTCTGAGCGTTCGATATTTCGACAGCAACTCGCGGGATTCGTCTGAAGCTTCAAACTTTTCCAACGCTTCCGGACCTTCAGCTTCAGCGGCTCGCTTCAACTCTGCGAATTTCGAATAGGAAGCGGATGACTCTGCTTTTAGCTTTTCAGCGGTTTCGATTTCCTCTGCGGTTGGTACTTTCAACGGACCTGTCAGCCATTCCGATCGCCCACCGACCAACAAGTCCAGGTCACCGTCAGCATCGTAGTCGACCAATTCAATGTGGTAAGAAGAACCGGGACCGATTGGCCCTCCATCCTTGGCAGCTACGCGTTTGATTTGTTTAGATCCTGAATCCCCAGGCAGTGCTTCGACAAGCGTAGTCATGCTGGGAAACACGGGATTGCCTTTGGTGCCGGCGTTACGCAGCAAGACGACTTGCCCTCGAATTGTACCGATCACAATATCAAACAGTCCGTCGCCATCCCAATCGGCAACACGAGGTGCACCCA
>CAZOXC010000390.1:0-4092 GCA_964583205.1 uncultured Pirellulaceae bacterium
GTTTTTACCTCCGACAACGGAGGCTTGTCGGTGCATTCTCGAGGCACAACGCCCTACGGAACCGACAAAAATACGCACTGCTGGCCACTGCGTGAAGGAAAAGGGTCGGCGTATGAGGGCGGCACTCGAGTTCCGCTGATTGTGAGTTGGGCCCTGCCTGATTCAACCAACCGATTCCAACAACAACTGGAAATCACAGCCAATTCCCGCTCCGATACGCCCGTGATTTGCGAAGACTATTTCCCAACGCTATGTGCCTGGGCGGGGATCGAGATCGAAGAAGCGGCCGGTGAACTGCTGGAGTCAGAGGCTCAGGAGCAGAGCGAACTGGCGGCTGATCGGACGATCGATGGGATTGATTTTACCTCGTTGCTAACTGGAGTTGGTGAATATCCGGGCGAGGATCGACAACTTGTCTTTCACTATCCTCACGTGTGGGGACCTCGGGGCGATGGCTATCAGCCGCACACGGCTTTTCGGAAAGACGATAACAAGTGGATTTATTTTTATCATTCGCGCCGTTGGGAAAAATATGATTTGAAAAAGGACCCGGGTGAACAAAACCCAATCTCAATCGATCGTGTGGAATTGGCGATGCTGACCAGTTTTCTGCAGCGTGCTGTTTTTGTCTACGGCGACTACCCGCATGAAGTCAGTGGGCGAGTAACGATCCCGGGGCAGCCCATCGACTCGGTTCACAGCGACGAAAGTCGAGCTGCCTCGGCCGGTTGGACCAACGGCGGCAACTGGCTGGATCAACACAACGACATCAACGAAATTGCCAAAGCCGGCCAGGCCGAAATTGTTTTCCTGGGCGACTCGATTACCCAAAGCTGGGGTGGCGCTGGTCGCAATGTAAATTCGGTGGGAGAGCAGACTTGGAACAAGTTCTATCGCGACCGTCGCGCGGCAAACTTTGGAATTAGTGGAGATCGAACTCAGCACGTATCGTGGCGAATCGAAAATGGCAACTTCGCAGGCATCGATCCGAAAGTGATCATCGTTCATATCGGCACCAATAATCTCGGGTCGGATGCTCCGGAAGATATTGCCGCGGGCATTTGCAGCATCGCGCTGCGACTGGAGGAGTTGCGAGGTCGAGCAAAGATTCTGCTGATGGGGATCCTGCCTCGAGGTGAACTTGCTACTGACCCTGAACGGGAGCAAATCCAAACGATCAACGAAATGATTTCGCTGGTAGCGGATGACCAGAAAACGTTTTTTGTTGATCTGGGAGAAGCTTTCCTGCTTGACAATCAAGCGGCGGACCCCGATTTGTATAGAGATGACTTTCTGCATTTGACTGCCAAGGGCTACGAAGTCTGGGCCGAGGCACTTGAACCGTATTTGCAGCGAGCACTTGACGACAAACGCCCCCTGCCCTTCGCCATTGAGCCCGTTTCCGAACAGGATCAAAAAACGCTGGGCGAAAAGTTTACTCGCAAGTGCGAGGTCTTCGGGGTGCCGATTGTATTTGAGTTTGCTGTGCGTCAACGGAAAGTTTTGCACGCTGCAAACGTGCTTGCACAATACCTGGACTCAGACATGGACGGTGAGCCCGATAATCCCGATGTGCTGAAGGCTTTGATTGAGAACAAAGCGACTCTGGTTATGTTCCGAGACCAAAACTCGGCCGAAGAATTTTTTGACTCGCTGAATGATGCGCAAATCGACAAGATCATGGACAACTATGTCTTGCAGGACTTGTACGACGAGGAAACTCATCCAGATGGTGCGTCACTCGGTCGGTTCGACGCCGCGCTGGAAGAAGTGCTGCACTTGATCACGCATGGAGGCTATTCACAGGTTTACCCCGAGGTTTTTGCTGAAGAACGAGGCAGCAAAATTGCAGATGCGATGGATCTGGCGCGAGGCGGATATTTTGATCGAGTCCCTCGCGATTACCCTGATTCAGCCTGGTACAGCTACGACGACCGGACTTGCGATTATGCCTGCCAGGTCACCGAGTATTTTTATTGGGGGCTGACTTCGCTGCATGGTGGCCAGGAATTTCCAGGAAGATTTGAAGAAATTCGGCACGAGTGGCGAGCTAACACTCGGGAAAAACTGCGTGAGATGGACCCAGCCTTGTTCGAATTGCTGACGGACTCGAAATTCAAGTTGCCCAGTCGCTTGCCTGACGGGTATTATCGTCCCCAGCCAAAACAAACTGAAAAGGAATAATTATCTATGGCCGCTGGAGGATCGAAACTCGCAGTTGGATCGGCGATCGCCGGAAACTTCCTGGTAATGTGCGCGAAATTCATCGCGTTCGCGGTCACCGGCTCAGCCGCCATGCTGTCGGAAGGCATTCATACGCTTGCTGATGTGCTGAACCAGATTCTGTTAATGGTGGGGATTGTTCGTTCCGACAAATCGCCGACCGAAGTGTACCAGTACGGGTACAAGTCCGAACGATACGTGTGGGCTCTGATTTCTGCCGTAGGGATTTTCTTTCTGGGCTGTGGTTTCACCCTTTATCACGGAATCAGTTCACTGTTTCACGAGCATCATGAGCTCAAGGGTTTGAGTTGGGCGATAGGCGTTTTGATCTTTGCGTTCGTAGTCGAAGTCATGGTGCTGATCATTGCGGTGCGAGGTGTTTTAAAAGCTGCCAAGGGTAAACCTTTTTTCAAATACTTGCGCAAAGAAGCCGATCCAGCTGTAGCGGCAGTTGTCCTGGAAGACGCCGCGGCTTGTATTGGTGTGTTGATCGCCATGGCTGCGATTATTCTGACCCAGATCACCCACAATCATATTTGGGATGCGGTCGGCTCGATTGCCATCGGGATCCTGCTGGGTTTGATTGCGATCTGGCTAATCAAGCGTAACGCCGAGTTGTTGGTGGGTGCCAGTATTCCCGAACACTTGCGTGAACAAGTAGTCACGATCATCGAGCAAAATCCTGCCGTTGAAGAAATCGTTGACCTGAAAACCAGGATTCTGGATACCGAAACGTACCGCATCAAAGCCGATGTTCGATTCGACGGAGAAGCGTTGGTGGACAAACTCAAAGACCAGCTCAAGCCTGCTTACGAGAAAATTGAAACCTACGAACAGTTTGAAGCCTTTGCACGTGAGTTTGGTGACGATGTCGTCGAGTTACTGGCCGACGAGATTGACAACATCGAGCGCAAGATTAAGCAGCAAGTTCCACAAGCGGAACATATGGACATCGAGGCTGAATGACCTTATCGGAGCACAGTTTCCGGCTCGGCCGGCTGTTGACTGGTCCCCATCTCAAATTGGAAAAGTCGCATGGCAATTCGTTCAGAATGCAACTTGCGCCCATGCTTGGTCAAATGCATCGGGCTGTCAAAAAACATCTCGTCCAGAAATACACTTTCCTCCCAAGTGTTCAAAATCGGCAAGTTCAGTTGGTCACGATAGTACTCGGCCAGTCCTTCAACATCGGACTCAAACTCACTGTACACCCGCTCCATCATTGGAGGAAATATCATAGCGACGGTAGCGCCTTTTGCCTGGCATTTGCTTGCAAATTCGTTGATCAGCTCGATAGACTCATCTGCTTTGTGCTCGCGAAATTTTATAAATTGATCGCCCGGCTTACGATTGGGTTTTCGGTTCAGGTGTCCCAGGAAATCTCCCTTGGCGGAGAAATTGCGTCGATCATAGAGTTTGACTCTTCCGGAATCGGTATCTGAATTCCAGATCCGTGAATAGGCTCGCTTGGTCCAAATATGTGCTGCCCAAAGCCAGTTTTTGTCCAAATTATCTTTAAGGTTGGAGAAGGATGAGTCGTTGTTCATTAGCGGGCGCAGTTCAGGATATCTTTCGAACAAGGCAAACACACTTCTGATATCCGCCTCAATAGACCCAGACATTAAATTATATTCGGGCGCGAGCACAATCAGGTCGCCACTTTGAACGCGCGGCTCAACGAGCTTCAAATAAAATCTTAAACCAAGTCCTCCGTGCACACCGACGTTGATCGGTTCACGCTCTAATTGATTCGATATCATTTGCGAATCGATACCAAACGCGACACTCGATCCTCCAACCACGGTCAAACATACCTATTCACACGGATCTCCCAGCCAATCAATTTTGTCAACGATTGAAAACAAAGAG